>DAHUZD010000285.1 GCA_027306745.1 Acidobacteriaceae bacterium | reverse complement strand
GGCCATTGCTCTGGCCTAATTTTATGCCTGCCTGCGCACTCGCTTGGCCGGCGAAGGCTCTGCCTGAGGAAATCAGGGACAAAACTCGTTTGAGCGTGATCCGCAATGGCCCCGCCGTGCCTTCGGCCCGTGACCTGTCTGGTTCCAGAAATACGCCGCGGCTAACACATACAGACACGCGTCGTCTAAATGGATGTGGTTGGGAGTGCGCTGGAACGGACACGAAAGAGAGGCCTCCTATGCACGTGCGGCCGTTTTGGGTGGGGTCGGTGGCCCTGGGTTTTTGTTGCTCCCTGGGCATGATGGGATGTGGTGGAGGCACCTTTCCCGCGCTCAGTTGTAGCGGTGGCTACAGCGGCGGCTATAGCGGCGGTTACGGTGGTGGTGGTGGATACATCGGCGTCGGCTACAGCGGCGGCGGATCGAGTGGCGTTGGCTCTGGATACAGCGGTGGCTACAGTGGTGGTGCAGGTGCAGGCGCTGGCTCTGGATACAGCGGCGGCTACAGTGGTGGTGCAGGCGCAGGCTCTGGCTACAGCGGCGGCTACAGTGGTGGATATAGTGGTGGCTACAGCAGCAATGCCTCAGATTCCGTGCAAGGTATGGACAGAGGGGCGAGTCCGCTTCAGGTGCACCCTCGATTGGTTAGCACAGGCTGCCTGGTGGGGCCATCTTTGCCCACCAGTCCAACGATTGCGTATACTTCTCCGGCTTCGGTGCAGGCAGGCGGTCTGGGCTTCACGCTCACAGTCAACGGGGCGAACTTCACCCAGGATGACGTCGTGCACTTGCAGGGCACTGCCCTCAGCACAATCTATGTTTCCGCAACAGAGTTACAGGCGCAGGTGCCCGCAGGCTTGATCGTCACTCCTGGTTCGCTCGCCCTTGTCGTCAGCTCCTCGAATTTTGGCCTGTCCTCGCCGGTCACGCTCACGGTGACGCCGGGAGCTTCAGTGACTGGAGCCGTCAATTTTTCTTCAGTCAACGTCACAGCCAACGATATGGTGTGGGACACGGCGACCCAGCAGATTTATCTCTCCATTCCCAACACCAGTTCCGCCAATCCCAATACGATCACTGCGCTTGACCCCACGACGGGACAGTTGGGCCTGTCGCAATTTGCCGGCAGCAATCCAGATCAAGTGGCTCTATCAAGCGATGATACCTACCTGTATGTGGGCCTGGATGGCTCGGCAACGGTGCAGCGCTTCACCCTGCCCGGCCTGGGCACGGACATCAGCATTCCACTGGGTACTTCTACCTTGGGGCCGAACATGGCGGTGGGTTTGGAAGCCGCTCCCGGACTTCCGCACACGGTGGCCGTGCTCATCGGCAGCAATAGCACCGACAGCGCGTATGCGTATACGAGCAGCCTGCAAATCTATGACGACGCCACTGCCCGCCCCACATCGCTGCCCAACCCCTATCCCGGCACCGTCAGCTCCATCCAGTGGAACTCCACGGCCACGCAGATCTATGCCAGCGCGAGCGATGGCCAGCCGTACCCGGGAAGCTCGGACCTCTACGCACTCAACGTCAACTCGAGCGGCGTGCAAATGGGCCAGACCTATACCGGCAACTATCAAGCCCTGCACTACGATGCCGTCACCGGAGATGTGTACAGCGACTCGGGTCAGGCCTTTGACCCTGCCACGGGTAACCAGGCGGGCACCTTCGGCATCAGCGGCATCATGGTTCCAGATGGAACTCTGGGCTATGCCTACTTCCTCTATCAGCCCACATCTCAGTCGGAGTCCAACACATACACGCTGTCTGCCTACGATCTGACACACTTCACTTTGGCTGGCTCGGTCAGCATCAACAATGTGGTGGGCACGCCGGTCAAAATCATCCGCTGGGGAACAAATGGCCTGGCTATTCTGACGCAAAACCTGACCAACAGTCTGTACCCCGGCGCAGCCGTTTACCTGCTCAGCGGCAGCTTTGTCACGGCCCCTAGCTGACACTGTAGCCAGAATTGGGCATACGCAAACAGGGGATGAGCATGCTCATCCCCTGTTTTTAAGAAATTTTGTGCGGATTCATTCCGGTGGTCAGTGTCAGATTCCCGGCCTGTTGAGCGCCTGAACAGCCAGGCGGCCATTGGACTACTTCTTTTTGCCGGCCTTTTTCTTGTCCTTTTTGTTCTTGCCTTGGGCTGGCTTGGTGGCTGGCTTTTTGGCTGCGGGTTTGGCGGCGGCTTTCTTGTCCGCTTTTTTCGCAGGGGCTGGTTTGGTCGCCGTCTTCTTCTTGGCGGAAGCTGGCTGGGCCTGCGCCCGTTTGGGCTGCGTCGGCTTTGGCTTCGCTGCCGTGGCGGCCGCCTTCTTGGTCGGTGCCGTGGTCTTGGCGGCTGCGGCTGGCTTTTTATCTTTGCTGCCAGAGCTGGTCGTCTTCGCTGCGGGCAGGGCAGAAACGGCCTTGGCAGCCGCAGCCTTGGTCGCCGGTTGTGCCGAGGCCACAGGCTTTTCTGTTTTGCCGACGGCCTTGGCAGCCACCTTGGCCGCAGGCTTGGCAGTTGCGGGCGATGGGGCCGTGGGCGCAGCTTCGGCAGCGGCAATGGCTGCCAGCGCTGCGGGATCGTGGGCTGCGTCGGTATGCGCGGGCTTGGCCGCCTTCTTTTTGGACTTGGGTGCAACCACGCGCTTGACGGCGCGCGGCTTGCGCAGCGAGACCGGCGGCGGAGGTGCAGGCGGAGAAAACGGCTCCAGAAATTTGCGGATCGTTTCCTCGCTGGTCAACTCGCCATCCATAAACGCGAAGGTCATCTTGTCCAGAATATCCGCATAGCCCGTCAGCTCCGGCTTGATGCGCATCTCCTGCAAGATCGCGTAAGGCAGTTTCTGCCGCGCCTCGTTCCACTTGGTAAAAAAGCTGTCATAGCGGTTCAACAACGCAGCGCCCTTGCCGGTGAAAAACAGCCAAAGCACCGCCTCCGCATTGGCGCCGTGGAAGAGCCGCCACGTTTGCGAGGGCTTGGCGTTTTCTTTGGCGAAAAGCTGCTTGGAAAATTCTTTGGCGTCATGCTCCAACGCCGCTGCGTCCTGCACCAGGCTCTTTCGCGGGAACAGCCTCTTCAACGTGCCCAGGTTGGACGAAGACATTTTCGCTGTCAACTGCGTAAAGGCCGCCGCCGCTGCATCCGGGTGCAACCCGGCCATCAGCAATTGCACATGCCGGTCATGCAACTTGTGCAAGCCCGAAACATCCACGCTGTGGTGCGTCCAGGCGGGGAAGAGATGCTTCATCCAGCCCTCAGACTCCATTGCACGCAGTACGCTCAGTGCATCTTCCTCGTAGGCGATCTCCTCCAGCTCATACCCGCGCTGGTAGGCCGTGATGTGTTCGATCACATCCTCACTCTTGGCGTTGGCGTAGCGCGTTTTGGTGCGCTCCTCCATCGTCCAGCCGGTGCGGGCCAGCAGGCGCGTGGCGCGAACCATGCGGATGGGATCATCCAGAAATCCATAATTGCTGGCCAGGCGCAAATGCTGCGCCTGAATATCTGCCGTGCCATTCAACGGATCCAGCAGCAAGCCATAGGAACCTTCATTCAGCGACAGCGCCATGGCGTTGGCGGTAAAGTCGCGGCGGCGCAGATCGTCCAAAATGCCTGCGGGCTTATATTCGGGCCGGGCCGGTTTGGGGAAGTATTCCGTGCGCGTGCTGGAAACCTCCAACCGCGTGTGCCGATTCCGCAGAAAGAAGAGCGTCCGCGATGGCTCATGTTCGCCAGTCAGCGTCAGCCCGGCCTTTTCCAAATCTTTGCGCAGCTTCAGCGCATTGCCTTGCACGGAGATGTCCAGATCGCGCACCGATGAGCCGCTGATGATGTCGCGCACGGCGCCGCCGGTCAAATAGACCGTCATGGCGTGCGCGCGAGCCACCCCAGTCACCAGTTCAAGGGCGTGTCGTTGGCCGGGAGTCAATCGGGTGGCTAATAGATGTGTATAGTCGGGCATTCCCTGTGCGGAGGCGGGTGTGCGGCAAAATGGTTAAGCCGGTAACTCCATTCTTTCCATAGAGATACACGTACATTTGGTGCGCAGCTACCCTGCAATAGTAGCACGGCGCGGCAAGAATTTCCACTCAATTCCGCGGCTCGTGCGACAATCCAATTTCAGGCCCAGGCTGCCGGAACCACTTCGCTGCCCGGCCCAATCCCGCGTCTAGGAGCCGCATGTCCAGCCGCAAAAAGGTGATCGTCCGCAAGTTCAGCCGCGATTGGCTCTCCGGCTATGTCGAGCCGCAGGAGTTTGT
>DAHUZD010000266.1 GCA_027306745.1 Acidobacteriaceae bacterium | reverse complement strand
GAACGCTATGGTCGACATCGACGCTGCGCGCCAGCAGCCAGACATTCGCAATCGCAGTGCGCTGGATGCCTTGATGCTCGGTGCGCGCCGCATGGACTTCATTGGGGAAAAATTTCAGCTTGCCCAAGAGATTCTGGACGAATACGCCCACATGACCGCCGAGCAGAATGATGCCAAACAGCAGGACGATCTGGCCCGGCTTAGCTACACCATTTCTGGCCAAAATGGACAATGCCAGGATTTACGCGATGGCTATGGCGTGTTGCACGATCTTTACCGGGACGCATGGCTCAGGGAAAACCGGCCTTACTCTCTAAATGATCAGCTTGTGCGCTATGACATGGACATGCAGCTTTGGATCCGGCGTGGAGAGTTCTTCCAGAGCGCGCGCGAGCAATTCTGGCGCACGCACAAACTGCCTCCGCTTCATATTCCGCAGTAATCTGCGGAGTGCAATACGCGGGATTCAACGAGTCGGTTGCATTCCAGCGGGCTTGCGCGTTAGCAGAAAGATCATGCCAATAATGGCAAACATGGTGAACAGTCCGGCAATGCTCAACACGCGCAAAATGGATACGGTATATTTTCCCGTGCTGGGGCTGTAATTGCAGCAATACATCAGCACCAGATCGCTGAAGGAGCCGATCTTGTCTCCTGATGCGTCGATGAGCGACAGGCGCACATCGCGTGGCTGGTAGGAGATGCCCGACAGGTATTTTGAGAGCCGCCCGCCGGGTGTGGCGATAAAGATCACGCTGGAGTGGGCAAACTGCGTCATCTTTCCATCTGGCCCAGGCACACGCACGTAGTGGAAGCCAGCGGCGCTGGTCAATGCGTCAATGGAGTTTTGCGGCCCGGTCAAAAAGTGGATGCCCGCCTGATGGGCCGGCAGGCCCATCCATTGCAGAAATTGTTGTTTGGATTCGAGCGCATCGGCGCTTGTGTCCATGGGATCGATACTGGCGACGACAACTTCGTAATCCTTGCCCGGGGTATATCCAGTCTGCTTCAACGCGTCGGCCATGCCGTGCAGCACCTGCGGACACAGCAGGCCACAGTGGTAGTACACCAGCGCCATCACCACAGGCCGGCGAGAAAAATAATGTCCCAGCGGCCCCACCGCTCCAGAGCTGCTGGTGAACCCAGCGTTCAGTGGCAAAAGACGATTCAAATTTTGGTCAATGCCTGCGTGCTGCAAATAGGCAGGCAATTGAGAGGCTGGTGCGGTGCCAGCGGGTTGGTTGTCTGGCATGGCGGCTACCTGCGCAGGCAGTCTGTATGCAGACAGGTAGAGCAAGCAAATCGCTGTAAGTGGCTTGAGGATGCGGCGAAGGTGAAGAGTACAGCTCACCCCTCTTTGTAGATGAAAGCTAAGCTGAATGCAAATGGGCTGCAGCGCCCACAAAGGCGGAAAACACCAACTCAAGACTGCAATCGTGAAAGGGAATATACTGGCGTGGTTCGTCGATTGATATCGATATCTTTCACGGAGATTATCTGATGAATCAAAAAACTTACATGGCCGCAGGCTTCTGGCTTGCCGCGTTCATGCTGGCTGGGCCTGCTTTCGCACAAGCTCCGCCGCAAGCTGGCAAGGCAACGGTCGTCTTGAATGTGACCGTAGTCGACAAAAAGAATGCTCCCGTTCCCAACCTGAAGCAGAGCGATTTCACGGTCCTTGAAAATAAAACCGCACAGCCCATCGATGGATTTTCTGCGCCGGGCAGTGCATTACCCGAAGCACCTGCACGAGCTGTGCTTGTTTTGGACGAACTGAGCACGAGCTTCGACACAATTTCCTTTGCACGCACCAAGCTGCACAAGTTTTTCAAGGACAGCGGAGGTACACTGCTCGAGCCGACCTTGTTTGTCGCAGTCACCCAAGATGGACTGGTTCTTCTGCACGATTACACGCGCGATGCGAATGCTTTGGACACGGCATTAAGTCATCACACAACGTTGGTGGCTTATCAATTGCGCAACAATGGCAGCATCGGGCGTGTTGATCGCATGAATATCGCTCTGGCCTGCTTGCAGCAGATTGCCTCCTCTGTGCGCAGCTACCCAGCCAATACGACGGTCATTTGGATAGCTCCCGGTTTCTCGACCATCGGCCAGATGAATTTTGACCACGGCATGCAAGTCAGCACGTATGCGCTGATTCAGCAAATCGCCAACCAGTTGATGCAGGCCCACATCACGATAGACTCCATTGACCCGCGCGGAGCCTCGGCAACGCGCAGTTATGGCAATCTCTGGTATGCGCATTTTTCTCCGCTGCCGTCACAGATCAACCAGGCAACCTTTGCGCCATTGGATTTGCGGGCGTTGGTGGTGCAGAGCGGGGGCAATGTTTTTTATGGGCGTGATGATCTGGACATGGAACTGGCTTGGGCCTATCAGTGGGCCAGCGCCTCATATACTCTGCGGTATGCAACCACAAATACCGCTGCGAATGATGCGCTGCGAGCTATCCAAGTCAACGTAGACCGTCCCGGAGTGACAGCCTACGCGCGGCAGGGCTATTACGGCCTGCCCAATCAGGAGCCAGCCTTCGTGCAAAAGACGCAGGCACAGCTCCAGATTGCCTTGAGCAGTTCGTTGCCGTACATCGGTCTGGCCGTACTTTCCAATTCAGTGCAGATGGACCCGAAAACCAAAACCACGCACATCACTTTGAATTTGGATGGCGGCAGCGTTGCCTGGCAGTCCGCCACCGGCGGAGCCTTGGTCTGCCATTTGGATGTGGCCGCTGCGCAATTTTCCAGCAGCGGTAAGGTTGTGCAGGCAACCAGCGTTGTGCAAGCGCTGCAAGCCAAGGCCGACAGTGGCGTGAATCTGCGCGGGCATACACTGCCGGTTGCTTTGGACCTTCCCATCAAGGAAAACAAAGGGCGGCTGCGCATCGTCGTTCGGGATGAGGCTACAGGAGCTATCGGTTCCGCTGACGTGGGTGATTTGCGTCACCTTCAGTAAGTGGAAAAACCAGGGAATTCGCCGGGGAGCGCCCACCTGCTTCCCGGCGTTTTTTGCGAGGGATGGAACTGGAGTGATAGCCTGTTCTGTAACCTTTCATCCGCAACCGGAGCGTGCAATTCATGCAGGACAGCTACAACGGCATACCCGTGCCCGCCGACGGCGAGGCGATCCAATACAACAAAGGAAAACTGGAAGTCTCCAGCCATCCCATCATTCCATTCATTGAAGGCGATGGCACGGGACGCGATATTTGGCGCGCCTCTCAACGCGTTTTTGACGCAGCCGTGGAAAAGGCCTACGGCGGCAAGCGCAAAGTGGTGTGGTTTGAAATCTTCGCCGGAGAAAAGGCCTACGCGCGCTTCAAAAACTGGCTGCCAGACGACAGCGTTCACGCCGCGCGTGATTTTCGCGTCTCCATCAAAGGTCCGCTCACCACGCCGGTCGGCGGCGGCATCCGCTCGTTGAACGTTACTCTGCGCCAGACGCTCGACCTGTATACATGCGTCCGCCCGGTGCGCTACTATCCCGGCGTTCCCAGCCCGGTCAAGCGTCCAGAGAAGCTGGATGTGGTCATCTTCCGCGAAAATACTGAGGATGTTTACTCGGGTGTGGAGTTTCGCCAAGGTACCGATGAGCAGATTCAACTGCTTAATTTTCTCAATGACGTGCTGCTGGCTGGCACCAAGAAGAAAATCCGCAAAGACTCCGGCCTCGGCATCAAGCCAATCTCCATCACGGGCACCAAGCGCTTGGTGCGTGCGGCCATCGAATACGCATTGAAAAACGGCCGCAAGAGCGTCACGCTGGTACACAAGGGCAACATTCAGAAGTTCACCGAAGGCGCATTCCGCGAGTGGGGCTATGAAGTGGCCACCGAGGAGTTCCGCGATCAGGTCATCACCGAGCGCGAGAGCTGGATTCTGGGCAACCGCGACGCCAACCGCGGACTCACCGTGCAGGAAAATGCAGCCATGATCGAGCCCGGACTGGAACATGCTCCGGAGAGCTTCCGCAAGCAGGTTTATGCCGAGATCGAGCAGGTCATCGCGCGCATCGGCGTCACGCATGGTGAAGGCCGCTGGAAGCAAAAATTGCTCATCAACGACCGCATTGCAGACTCAATCTTCCAGCAGGTCATCGTCCGGCCCGAGGAGTACAGCATTCTGGCCACGACCAATCTGAACGGCGACTACATCTCCGACGCCTGCGCAGCGCAGGTGGGCGGCTTGGGCATTGCGCCCGGCGCGAATATCGGCGATGGGTATGCTGTTTTCGAAGCCACGCACGGCACAGCGCCCAAGTATGCCGACAAGGATGTCATCAATCCCGGCTCGGTCATGCTCTCTGGCGTCATGCTCTTTGACTACATTGGCTGGAGCGAGGCCGCAAGGCTCATTGAAGACTCCATGGCGCGTACGATTCAGCAAAAGTTCGTCACGTATGACTTTGAACGCCAGATGGAAGGCGCAACCAAGGTTAAAACCAGCGAATTTGCCACGCGCATGATCGCCAACATGTAACGGATTTTTTTCAGACCGCATCCAAAGATTGCACCAAGGAGAACCATGAGAAAGAAAGTATCCATTGTTGGAGCTGGAAATGTGGGCGCAACCTGCGCACATTGGATTGCAGCCAAGGAACTCGCAGACGTTGTGCTGGTGGACCTGGTGGAAGGCGTGCCGCAGGGCAAGGCCCTCGATCTGCTCGAAGCCATGCCGATTGAAAAGCGCGATGTGAAGATCACGGGCAGCAACGATTACGCATCCACGGCGAATTCTGACATCGTCATCATCACCGCAGGCATTCCCCGCAAGCCGGGCATGAGCCGTGACGATCTGCTCTCGACCAACTACAAAATCATGTCGGATGTGGTCGGCAAGGTCGTCGCCGCTTCGCCCAACTGCATCCTCATCATCGTCTCCAATCCGCTGGACGCGATGGCGCAGGCTGCATTCAAGCAGGCCAAGTTTCCACGTGAGCGCGTCATTGGCATGGCGGGCGTTTTGGATTCAGCCCGTTACCGCACCTTTATTGCGGAAGAGCTGAACGTGAGCGTGGAGAATGTAAGCGCCTTTGTTCTGGGCGGACACGGCGACACTATGGTGCCGTTGCCTCGCTACTCCACAGTCTCCGGCGTGCCCATCACAGAGTTCATGAGCCAGGAGAAAATTGAAGCCATCGTGCAACGCACGCGCGACGGCGGTGCAGAAATCGTCAAGCACCTGAAGACTGGCAGCGCCTACTACGCGCCTTCGGCGGCCACAGTGGAAATGGTGGAAGCCATTCTCAAGGACAAGAAGAAGATTCTTCCTTGCGCGGCCTATCTGCAAGGGGAATACGGCATTGACGGCCTCTGCGTCGGCGTGTTGTGCAAGCTGGGCGCTCGCGGCATTGAGCAGGTGGTTGAGCTGAAGCTAAACGACGAAGAGATGGCCGGCCTGAAGAAGAGCGCTGCAGCCGTCAAGGAACTCTGCGCGGTAATCGGGGTCTAACTGCATGGTTTCGGGTTGCTGTACAACTCGAGGCATTCTGAACGACCAACAGGAGTGAAGAATCCAGAGAATGCTGGCTGAAACTGAGGCCTGGCTTTTCTGGATTTTTCTTTGCGCGCATCTGGAAATGACAAAGTGCTGGAGAAGAAACGGAGTCCTTTTGCGCATGGATTCTGCTCAAAAGGACTCCGTTTTTCCTTGCATGTGCTGCTGTTGGAACTACAGCTACGCGATTCGCTCAATCGCCAGCGACTCAATCACCACGGGTGTCTTGGGCTTGTCTTGCCGGTCGCGCGCCAGGTTGGAGATTTTGTCGACAATTGGCTGGCCCTCGATCACTTCGCCAAAAATCGTATGCTTGCCCGTCAGCCAGGGTGTGGGCGCAACCGTGATAAAGAACTGGGAGCCATTCGTATTGGGTCCCGCGTTGGCCATGGCCAGCTTGCCCTTCACATCAAAGGCGTGGCGCGAGCCTTTGGTCTCATCTTCAAACTGGTAGCCAGGTCCGCCAAATCCCGTGCCTGCCGGGTCGCCGCCCTGAATCATAAAGTCGGGAATCACACGATGAAAAATCGTGCCGTCGTAGAGCTTATCGCTGCTCTTCTGCTTGCTGGTGGGATGCGTCCACTCGCGCTTACCCTCGGCAAGTTCGATAAAGTTGGCGACGGTCTTCGGCGCATCCTTTTCAAAAAGACGGCAGACGATCTTGCCTTCAGATGTATTGAAGACGGCGTAGGTTCCGGGTGCGTAGGACATGCGGTGTGCTCCTTGCAGTGTTTGGGAATGGGTTACTTGCCGCTGCCTGCTGGCGCGGGTTGCGCCGCAGATTGCGCGGGCTGGGGTGCGGATGGAACCGGCGGCAGCGGCTGTCCATTTTGCACGATCGTCACCTTGTACAGTGTGACTGGATCGATGGGCTTGTCGCGTGGATCGCGGGGCACGTCGGTGATGCTTTGT
>DAHUZD010000264.1 GCA_027306745.1 Acidobacteriaceae bacterium | reverse complement strand
ATCCGTCCACACAGACGTGTGCGCGTCCACGGGCTGCGCATGAGCGTGCTGCGCAATCTCGGGCCGCGCAAAGAAGGCAGCGTCGTCTGAGAGAAGCATCCATGTGGCACCGAACTCTCCACGCACTTCGTTGGGAGGGCTGCTCACTCTGCGCACCTGCATGCCGGATGCCTGAGCCAGCCGCGCGATGGGCGGTGCCAGGTCTACATGCTGATTGGAGATATGGAAGGCAAGAATGCCGCCCGGAACAAGATGCCGGCGGTAGAGAGCCAGCGCCTCGACGGTGAGCAGATGGAGCGGAATGGCGTCGCCCGAGAATGCGTCGACGGCAAGCACGTCAAAGCGCTGAGGAGCCTCCTGCGAGAGCGAGACGCGCGCGTCGCCAGGAATCACCTGCACCTGCGCGCCGGATTCGCGGATGTAGGTGAAGAGATTGCGCGCGATCGGCTCGTCGGCTGGATTGATCTCGTAGAAGCGGATAGGGTCGCCGGGTTGGCCGTACGCAGCCAGCGTGCCTGCGCCCAGGCCAACCACGCCAACGTTCCGTGCACGGCCTGCGCAGCAGGAATGCAGAGCAAGACCGATGCCAGAGTCGGCGGCGTAGTACGTGGTTGGCGTGTGACGCAGCTCGTCGGTGCCAAAGATCTGTGTACCATGCTGGATCGACCCGTTCAGCAGCGTTCGCACCGTTGCGCCCGGAAGCGTGTAATGGTCCTCGGTAACGCGGAGACTGCCGTAGAAGTTGCGCACCGCGACCTTGGTGTCATGCTGATACGCGATGCGGACCATGAAGAACACGGCCAGCATGGCCGCGCTGGCCGCAAACCAGAGCAGGCGCTGCGTCCAGTGTGCTTGCCAGGTAGCAGCGAGAGCGACCAGCGCTGTCACGAAGAACACAAGCGGCAGATCATAGTTGAAGCGAAACAGGAGCGGCGAGGCAATTGCGATGAGGAACGAACCGAGCGCGCCGCCTGCAGCAAAGAGGAGGTAGAAACGCGTGGTTTCACTGGCGCCCGCAGGACGAAGCCGGTAAGCGTGGCTATGGCAAAAGAGCCCGGCAACAAAGAGCGTGATGAGGAAGAAAGGAATGGTCATGGAGATTGGCCAGGACGAATCCGCATTCGCGAGCATATACCCGATGCTTGCCAGCACCAGTGCGAGAGCCCGCGCCAGAATGCCCCGCGCCAGGAGCCAGGAGAAACGAAACGCAAGAATGAGCGTGAGAAGGTACACCGCGAGAGGCAGAATCCAGAGCAGCGGAATCGCAGCGATGTTTGCCGTGAGGTGCACCGTGATGGCGCTGAGCTGCATGGCCGCGGCCATGGGAAGGGCCACCCACAGAATCTTTTGCAGCAGTGGAGCCGACGCCGCCGTTTCATGGCGCTCAGCGGTCGCAGCAACGCTCGTGAATGTCTCGCTCGTCGTGCGCCGCATCAGATCGGCGATGAGCGCGGCAAAGACGGCGAACCCAACGCACCAGATGATGCGCTGCGCGCGCAGAGTGAGATGCGGCTCAATGATGGATGGATACAGTGCCAGAGCGAGAAGCGAGGCCAGGTTGGACAACGCGTACAGCTT
>DAHUZD010000248.1 GCA_027306745.1 Acidobacteriaceae bacterium | reverse complement strand
GGGGTGGGAATGGCCAGGCACAACGCAGCGCGCGGTACAGCGGCGGAGCGGCACGCAACCCAGCCTGAGGCGCATCCTCCATCCACGACGGCTTTGCGCGTGGCCGCCATTGGCGGCGGTACGGGACTCTCCACTCTGTTGCGCGGTTTGAAGCAACATGTACCTGCGCCCACGGCGCCTGCCACTACAGTGGCTCATCCTCAGCCGTGCATCATCTCCGATCTGGCCGGCATCGTCACCGTCACCGATGACGGTGGCTCCAGTGGTCGCCTGCGCCGCGACATGAACACGCTGCCGCCGGGCGATTTGCGCAACTGCATGGTCGCGCTTTCTGAGGATGAGCACCTGCTCTCGCGTTTATTCCAATATCGCTTTGAATCCGGCGCGGGGCTGGAAGGCCACAACTTCGGCAATCTTTTTCTGGCGGGCTTGGCAGAGGTTACTGGCGACTTTGCCTTGGCCGTGAAAATGTCCTCGCAGATTCTGGCCACACGCGGACGACTCTATCCGGCCACCACGCAGGACGTAACCCTCTCCGCGGAGATGGACGACGGCTCCATCGTCTACGGCGAGACCAACATTACCGCGAGCAAACGGCGCATCGTGCGGTTGCACATGGAACCAGCCGAGGCCCACGCCCTGCCAGAGGCCCTCGAAACCATTACCCGCGCCGACCTCATCACGGTTGGCCCCGGCTCGCTCTACACCAGTTTGATTACGAACATGCTGGTAGCCGGCATCTCAGAGGCGCTAGCCTCTGCCAGTGGCCTGCGTGTTTACATCTGCAATCTAATGACGCAGGCCAATGAGAGCCTTGGCCTGACCGCCTCCCAGCATATTGAGCGCATATACGACCATGCCCGCGCGCCCATCTTCGACTGTGCTTTAGTCAACGTTGCGCCCATTTCTCCCGTGCTGCTGGAGCGCTACGCTGCGCAGGGTGCCGCACCCATTGAAGCCGACATCGCCCGCATTGAGGCTCTCGGCGTGCGTTGCATTCCTGGAAATTTCGTTTTTGAAGGGGATGTTCTGCGCCACAATTACGACCTTGTGGCCAGTGAGCTATTGCATCTTGCGCTGGAGCACAGGCAGGCGGCAGGCTAGCCACAGGATTCCCCGTGCCAACGCTGGGTCGCACGGGAGTGTGAAAAGTTCTTTTGCCTGTTTTTCTTTATGCCAGATTCAGCGCGCGCTTCAGGCTGCCGCGTTCGTGCAGAATCTTTTCCTGCAACAGCGTGATGGCGTAGATCAACTGCTCGGGTCGCGGCGGGCAGCCGGGCACGTAGACATCCACGGGAATCACCTGATTGACGCCCTGCTTGAGCGCGTAGTTGTTGAAGACGCCGCCCGACGTGGCGCACGCGCCCATGGAGATGACCCACTTCGGCTCGGGCATCTGTTCATAGAGTCGCTGGATCACAGGAGCCATCTTCAGCGAGACGCGCCCGGCGATCACCATCAGGTCAGACTGGCGCGGCGAGGGACGAAAGACCTCCGAGCCAAAGCGGGCCAGGTCAAAACGCGACGCGCCGGTGGACATCATCTCAATGGCGCAGCAGGCCAGGCCAAAGGTCATCGGCCAAATGGAATTCTTGCGCACCCAGTTGATGGCCGTATCCAGCGAGGTGAGAATCACGCCCTCCGGCTGTTCATAGCCATAGCTGACCTCTTGCACCTTGTGCCGGTTCTGGGCACTGCTTTCCAGGTTGCCAAAAAAGTAGCGGTCTTTGCCAGCTCTGGTCGCTGCTGTCGTCTGTGTCGTGGCTGGGGTCGTCGTCTCTGCCATGCTTCCAGTATATCGCTGGCCGGATGCAGACGTACGCGCGGGGTGATGGAGCCATGCCGAATGCCGGTGCGCATTCTGCCAATCCTGTTTAGGATAGAGAACGAAGATTCTTTTGCCGGAGAAAACGCTTGTCTCTCAAGGTGGCTCTACTTGGTGTTGGAACCGTAGGCAGCTCGGTGGCGCGCATCCTGTGCGACCGCCAGCCGCAGGGCATCGCACTGACTCACATCTTCAACCGCAACGTGGAGCGCAAGCGCGCCAATTGGGTGCCCGCTTCCGTGCAGTGGACAAGCGACGTGGAGGCCATTCTGCGCTCCGACGCCAACGTGGTGGTGGAGTTGGTCGGCGGACTCGATCCCACCGGCGTGTGGGTGCGCCGTGCGCTGGAAGCAGGCAAGTCCGTGGTCACCGGCAACAAGAAGCTGATCGCGCAGGATGGCGTGGAGCTGGAGAAGCTGGCCCGCAAGCATAAGGCGCATCTGCTCTATGGCGCGGCTGTGGCCGGCGGTATTCCCATCATTCCCGGCCTGCGTCATGGATTGGCCGGCGACGAGATCACGCGCATTCAGGGCATTTTGAACGGCACCTGCAATTACATCTTGAGTCGGATGGAAGACGGCGCTCAGGCTGCCGACGCGCTCCACGACGCGCAGAAGCTGGGCTATGCCGAGGCCAACCCCAGTGAAGATGTGGATGGCTTTGACGCTCGCGCCAAGCTGGTCATTTTGTCGCGCAGTGCCCTGCATGTCGATCTGGCTCAGTCGGAGATCGCCTGCAAAAGCATTACCGGCGTGGCCGCAATTGATTTTGAATATGCGCGCGAATTGCATTGCACCATTCGCCAGATTTCACGCGTCGCCCTGCGGGATGGCCAGTGCTACGCTGCCGTGGGTCCGGTGCTGGTGCCAAAGTCTTCGCCGCTGGCCTGGTCGCGTGGAACGGAAAATATGGTGTTGGTCGGCGGAAAATATGGCGGCGATGTGGTCTTCTCCGGCCATGGCGCAGGCGGACACCCCACGGCGGTGGCCGTCGTCTCCGATCTGATCTCGCTGGCTCAAGGCGGCAGCGCGCAGGTCGAAGGCGCAATCAGTGCGCCTGCAAAATCTATTCCTGTCAGCGGAGAATTTGTGCAGCGGCACTCCATTCGCCTGATCGTGCATGACCGTCCGGGCATCATCGCAGAGATCGCCGGAGCCTTGGCCGAGCAGCAGATCAACATTCACGCCATCTTCCAACGCCCCGGCTATCAGCAGGAGCATCTGCCGTTCGTCGTCACCGTGGAGCCGTGCACCCACTCCGCGCTACGCAAGGCGCTCGATCACTTTACCGGCAAGGGCTGGCTGGCCGAACCTCCGCTCGACCTGCCAATTTTAGAAGCGGAAGTTTAACGCACCTCTAAGAAAAATTGGCCAGCAAGCGATGCCAGATGTTTCCGTGTTCCGGTTCACTTGCTGCGGGTACAGGCCCGTGCTACACTCCGGTTCCTTCCGGCGGAGTGCCTGCGCGCTGCGTTGAATTCTCACCTCCAGCGCTCTTTCTGCCCGGTTGCGGAGGAACGCTATGAACATCTACGCGAGCCAGGATATTCGCAACGTCGCTGTCGCGGGACATGGGCACTGCGGCAAGTCCACGTTGGTGGAGGCGCTGCTGTTCACCGCGGGAGCCATTCCTGCGATGGGCCATGTGGACGATGGCACCGCCGTCACCGTGTATGACGAAGAGGATGTTGCGCGGCGTACAACGCTCTCCAATGCCGTGGCCCATTGCGAGTGGAATGAAATCAAAGTCAACTTGATCGATACGCCCGGCTCCAACGCCTTTGTGCAGGAGGCGCGCGCGGCCATGCTGCCGGTGGAGTTGGCCATCGTTGTTGTGGATGCAGCCCAGGGTGTGGAGCCGATGACGCAGCGCGTTTGGAGCTATGCGCAGGAGTTTAATCTGCCGCGTGTTGTGGCCGTCAATCGCATAGACCGCGAACGCGCCGATCCGTTGACGGCGTTAGATGCACTGCGTCAGATATTCGGACGACAGGTTGCCGCCGTGCAGTTGCCGATGGGATCTGAGGGCGGTTTGCGCGGCGTGGTCGATCTGGTGTCCATGCGCGCTTATGAATATGCAGCGGAGGACAAAGGGCGTGGCAGGGAAGTTCCCATTCCGCCTGAGTTGGCCGAGCAGGCGCAGTCCGCACATGAGGCGCTGGTGGAGCTGGTTGCTGAGGGCAAGGATGCTTTGATGGAAGAATTCTTTGAGAAGGGAACGATTCCCGAAGAGGACCTGATTCCTGCTCTGCATGAGGCTATCCGGGAGGATCGCATTTTTCCTGTGCTCTTCGTCTCCGGCATGGCGCAAGTGGGCTGTGACCGGCTGCTGGAGTTTTTGCGTATCTACGCGCCTGCGCCCAGTGAGCGCGAGCCGGTGGCTGCCGTGGCTGGCCCGGCCGTGGCGCAGGGCAATGGCAAGGCGGAGCACAATGGCACGCCCCGCTCTGGCAACTGGCCGGTGGAGATGGTCACGCGTCCGGTCAGCGATGCCGAACCGCTGGCGCTCTTTTGTTTCAAAACGCTTTCCGACCCCTTTGCCGGACAGATTTCCTTCTTCAAGGTTTTTTCTGGCTGCGTGCATACCGACGACACCGTGGCCAACTTTACGCAGAATGCCACGGAGCGTCTGGCGCATCTGTCCGTGATGCAGGGCAAGCGCGCCATTGAGGTGCGCGAGTTGCACGCGGGCGACATTGGCGCCGTGCCCAAACTGAAAAATACGCGCACGTGCGATACGCTCGGCGAAAAGACGCATCCTGTGTACTACGAGCCGGTCAAGCAGCCGGAGCCAGTGCTGGCTTTTGCCATTGAGGCCCGCACGCGCGCCGATGAGGACAAGCTGGCCAACGCAATGCATCGCATCATGGAAGAAGACACATTGGTTCGCTTCTACCGCGATCCGCAGACGCAGGAGTTTTTGCGGGCCGGCGGCGGCCAGCAGCACATTGAAACAGTGGTCTCCCGGTTGCGCCGCCGTTACCACACAGAGGTGACGCTACAAGCGCCGAGAATTCCATATCGTGAGACGATTCGCGCGCGCGCTGAAGGCCACGGTCGGCATAAGAAGCAATCTGGCGGGCATGGGCAATTCGGGGATTGCAAGATTCGCATTGAACCGCTGGAGCGTGGGGCGGGCATTGAGTTCGTCAATCAAATTTTTGGTGGAGCGATTCCAAAAAATTTTATTCCGGCTGTCGAAAAGGGAATCCGCGATGCCGCCGAACGGGGATTTCTAGCAGGCTACCCACTCGTCGATTTTCGCTCGACAGTCTATGACGGCTCTTACCATGATGTGGATTCGAATGAGATCAGCTTTCGTATCGCTGGACGCTTGGCCTTGCGCGCGTGCATGGACCTGGCCCGACCCGCTTTGTTGGAGCCAATTCTGCACGTGGAGATTCAAACGCCGGAGGCATTTGCAGGTGCGGTTATGGGCGACTTAAATGGCCGCCGCGGTCGCGTGCTGGGCATGGATTCCAGCGGCGCAGGGCAGACGGTAATCCAGGCCGAGGTTCCCATGGCGGAAATGTTGACCTATGGCGTGGACCTGACCGCGATGACGCAGGGCCAGGGCAGCTTCCACGCCGAGGCGGATCATTATGATTTTCTGCCCGCCGCGTTGCAGGAAAAAGTTGTGGCCGCCTCACGCCAACTCGCACACGCCACTGCGGCGGATGAGGAATGATGCATCCGGGGGAAATTCTGCTGGGCAGACAGGCCGACACTGGCGCGCGAGCAGCATCTTCGCTATAGTCGCAACATCCCACGCGGGATGCGATGAGCACACTGACGACAGTCCGGCCAGCGAGCAAGACGGGCGCAGATGCGGCACGTTTGTATTCCGTGCAGGCGTTGCGAGCAGTGGCTGCACTGCTGGTGGTTTGGGCGCACTCCATTGACGCCGCTGAGCAGAGCCATACCTTGCCTGTACAGATAGGGTTCTTCCACTGGGAAAATTTTGGTGCGGCAGGCTTGGATATTTTTTTCGTCATCAGCGGCTTCATCGTATCCCTGGTGGCTGCCCGTGCCGCCACCAAGAATGCCGAGGAGCCGGGAAGTGGTCGCAACTGGCGCTGCGCGAAAACATTTCTCAGCCGCCGCATCACGCGTATTTTTCCGCTCTATTGGATTTTGACAGTGGCCTTCATGCTGCAAAGCACATGGAGCCGGTTCCCCATACCGTGGCAGAAAGTTCCTTGGCTGCCGACGCTGTTTTTGCTGCCAGCGTTTCGTCCATACATTGCGCAGCCCATGCTGTGGCTGGGCTGGAGCTTGCTGTTTGAGGTGTACTTTTATCTTTTACTTGCGGCTTTTCTTGTAGCAACACCTCGCTTTGTCATTCGCAATACGGCCCTATTCCTTTGCACGATGGCAGCGGCTGGCTCCTTGTTCGGTTTGCAGCACCCACTGCTCATCCTTTGGATGAACCCGTTGATTTTAGAGTTCGTCTTTGGCTGCATTGCGGGAATGCTTTATCTGCGCACTGAACAACAATTCAGCGCGAAGAAAACTCTGGGCCGACGGATCGCCCTTTTCGGATCGCTGCTGCTAATGACAACAATTTTTACTGGATATGGAGAGGCCAGCGAGGCACACGCAATCTTATCGGGTCACGCCTGCTGGCTACGCGTATCTGTTTGGGGCGTCCCATCTGCCCTGCTGGTGGGTGGCATGGTCTTATGGAATCCTGCATTGCGCTCTCTGCCAGCACGTCTACTGGTATTTTTAGGCGACGCCTCCTACTCCATCTATTTGTGCACCATTCCCGCCCGTAGCGTGGTCGAACACTTTTGGAGCCGCATCTTTGGCCGCTTCGGTGCAGATATGGGGGTCTTGTTTGGCGCGGTGTTTTGCACCTGCGTAGGAATTTTTTGTTATCTCTGTATCGAAAGGCCACTAATGCGCATCACACACAACTGGCAGAAGCCGGTTCCCTTTGGCCGGAATCCAAACACCGCAGCCGGTTGAGTTTGGCCCGAAGATGGATGCATAGAAATGGAAAGGATCCCATGTTGATTCGTAAATCGAACGGAATTGCCTCGTCAGAGATTACTGCGCAATCGGATTACATGAACCGTCGCGCGTGGATGCAGGGAGCCTTGGCCGCGGGTGTCGCTGCGCTGGCCGGGTCGCGCCTGCTCGAAGTAGCAGAGCCGCGTGCGGGCGTACAAGCCGCCACCAAACTGGCCACCGTGCCCGGCAAGCTCTCCACTTCGGGCATCACGCCCACCTCGTTTCAAGACATCACCACCTACAACAATTTTTACGAGTTCGGAACGGACAAAAGCGACCCGGCAAAAAACGCATGGCGATTGCAGACGCGCCCGTGGACGGTGAGCGTCGAAGGTGAAGTAAAAAAGAAAAAGACCTTTGACATCGACACTTTGTTGAAGCTGCGACCCATGGAAGAGCGCATCTATCGCCATCGTTGCGTGGAGGCGTGGAGCATGGTGATTCCGTGGGATGGCTATTCACTGGCCGAATTCATCAAAGAATGCGAGCCGCTTAGCACGGCCAAGTATGTGCAGTTTCTCTCCTATGAAAATTTGAATCAGGAGCCGTGGATCAAAGATACTTCGCTCGACTGGCCCTATTCAGAAGGCTTGCGTATGGATGAGGCCATGCACCCGTTGACGCTACTCACCTTCGGCTTGTATGGGCAGGCGCTGCCGAATCAGGATGGCGCGCCGGTGCGCGTTGTGGTGCCGTGGAAGTATGGATTCAAGTCCGCCAAGTCGATCGTGAAGGTGCGCTGTGTAAAGAAGCA
>DAHUZD010000244.1 GCA_027306745.1 Acidobacteriaceae bacterium | reverse complement strand
CGCTTTTGTGGCCCGTCGGCAATCGCGGAAACACTTTCGATCTTGGAAACACGCGCCAGTCGTTGGATTGTTTCTGCATGGTTCAGCAAGGCAGTGTTGCGCGAAATCTGAATGGGAACGGAAAGTTTTTCCTCGACGCCCAAATCCTTGCGCAATGCACGCACAGCGACGATGAGCGCTTGCAGCATCTCCATTTGCTCTTCTGCTGTGCGCAGGCCGCCGTGGACAAAACTGGATGGGCGCACAAAGCCAGTCA
Source organism: Acidobacteriaceae bacterium (assembly GCA_027306745.1). Taxonomy (GTDB): domain Bacteria; phylum Acidobacteriota; class Terriglobia; order Terriglobales; family Acidobacteriaceae; genus JAJZCX01. Next base: position 1,507 of record DAHUZD010000244.1, on the reverse strand, counting down.
GCGCGATGGATTTCTGTGGCGGATTGCCGTCATGCAATGCTTGCCAAATCTCCTCTGTCAAAAACGGCATAAATGGAGTCAGCATCCGCAGAGAAGCCTCAAAGACAGCCAGCAGCGTGGTGAGTGCAGCCTGCGCGGCGACTGCGTCGGAGCTATCGCTGAATTCCAAGCGAATTTTTACGATCTCCAGATACCAATCGCAGAATTCGCCCCAGAAAAATTGATAGATGGCATTGGCTGCGTCATCGAAGCGATAATTTTTCAGCGACTGATCCACGCTGGCTGCGCACTGTTGCAGGCGTGCGGCAATCCAACGGGCTTCAAGCGGCGCGTCATCGGAAGGATGTAGGCCGATGGCCAGTTCTCGCAAATCCACTTCAATGCCAGCTTCTTTGGCGCGATCTATGTGCATAAAGATAAAGCGGGCGGCGTTCCAGATCTTATTGGCGAAGGCGCGATAACCTTCCGTGCGGGCCTCGCTGAAGGCGATGTCTGTGCCCGGTGAGGCCATCGCGGCCAGCGTGAAGCGCACGGCATCCGTTCCATATCGCTGGATGATGTCGATGGGGTCGAGCACGTTGCCCTTGGTCTTGGACATCTTCTGCCGTTCGGCATCGCGCACCAGCGCGTGGATGTAGACATTTTGGAAAGGAACAGCATCTTTGGGTTGTCGCGGGCTGCCATCGGGCATCGGCATTTTCTCCATGAAGTAGCAGCCGAGCATAATCATGCGCGCGACCCAGAAGAAGAGAATGTCGAAGCCTGTGAGCAGCAACTGAGTGGGATAAAACTTGGCCAGATCGGCAGTTGCGTTGGGCCAGCCAAAGACGGTAAATGGCAGCAGCCCAGAGGAGAACCATGTGTCGAGCACGTCGGTTTCTTGCGTGAGATGATCGCTGCCACAGTGCTGGCAGGCTGCGGGCGTTTCGCGGGCTACGGTGATCTGCTGGCAGGCGGCGCAGTGCCAGGCAGGAATGCGATGGCCCCACCACAACTGGCGCGAGAGGCACCAGTCGTGAATGTTGCGCATCCACTCGAAGTAAGTTTTCTTGTACTGCTCCGGCGTGAACTGGATGTGGCCTTGCTCGACGGCGGCGATGGCCTTGTCGGCGAGAGGTTGAATCTTCAGGAACCACTGCGTCGACAGGCGCGGTTCGACCAAGGTTTTGCAGCGGTCGCATTTGCCGACGGAGTTGGCGTGCTCCTTGACGGCGGCCAACAGACCCTGCGCTTCCAGAGCTGCCAGCACGCGCTTGCGCGCCTCATGGCGGTCGAGACCAAGATAGGCTCCGGCCATGGTGATGTGCGCGGTGTCATCCAGAATGCTGATCGACGGCAGCTTGTGGCGCTGGCCGATGGCAAAGTCGTTGGGATCGTGCGCGGGCGTCACTTTGACGGCTCCGGTGCCGAACTCGGGTTGCGCCCAGTCGTCGGCGAGGATGGGGATCTCGCGGTCGGGCTGGCCTGCGGCGGCGGAGAGCGGAAGCGTGAGCCGCTTGCCGATAAA
>DAHUZD010000241.1 GCA_027306745.1 Acidobacteriaceae bacterium | reverse complement strand
GAGACTTCATCCTCCACGCGGCGTTGCTGCGTCAGGGTTTCCCCCATTGCGCAAAATTCCCCACTGCTGCCTCCCGTAGGAGTCTGGACCGTGTTTCAGTTCCAGTGTGTCCGTGCGCCCTCTCAGGCCGGATACCGATCAAAGCCTTGGTGGGCCATTACCCCGCCAACTAGCTAATCGGCCGCGACCCCCTCCCCAAGCGCATTGCTGCTTTGACTCGTAAGTGTTATGCGGTATTAGCCCGGGTTTCCCCAGGTTATTCCCCACTCGAGGGTAGGTTAGTCACGTGTTACTCACCCGTGCGCCACTGTACTCAGGGATTGCTCCCCTTTCTCGTGCGACTTGCATGTGTTAGGCACGCCGCCAGCGTTGATTCTGAGCCAGGATCAAACTCTCGTTTGAAACCTGTTGCCACTGGCCGTCGACGGAGGTCTTCGGCCGCGTGGCGCCTGCGAAGCTCGATGCTCGCAGGCTTTACCTTGTGAGAATGACCCAACCAATTCTTTATGGGCATCTCACGACTGGCACGTTCAATCTAAGTTTTCAAAGATCCTTACAATCAAGGCCTGAGCCTTGATCTTTGGATCGGGACGCCGGTCATAGACCAGCGCGTCCTCGAACTTGTTTCTGAATTCGTTGCCGATTTCCCAGCGCATTTCCTTGCTAGGCGCAACGTTTTTCAGATTATCAATCCGCAAGCCTCTCTGTCAAGCAGGTTGGCTCACTTTTTTATTTTCTCAGTTTTCACCGCATATTAGCTGGCGAAAACAGAAGAAACGGCGCGCGGCTTCTCAGTCGCATCTCGCACCTCGTGCGAAAAATTCCTCAACCCTGTCAGGCTGGATTCACTGCCGAGTGAATCGGAAGGTCGCTTTCCACATTGCCCAAGCGCCCCTTTTCGGACTGGCTGGAAGCGCAAGCACTTCAACAACCAAAGTCAGATTACAGGATTGTTGCTCCCGGCGCAAGGCTGCCCCTGTTGAAAACCGGCCCCACCTCTGGAAAACCCGCCATGTCCTGTCGACTCCATCTCCTCAACAAGAAATTGCGTCGCTGGCACATGCCCGCTCCGCGGCCCCCACTATGATAGAAACCAGCGCCGCGAAAAATCCGCATCGCACGATCCTCCGTGACCTACGACTCCTCCACGTCCGCTGCACCGCCCACGCTGCAAAAGTTTTTTGCTCCCGGCGGTGTGCTGTCCAACTCCGGCCTGCCCTATGAATACCGCCCCGGACAGTTGGAGATGGCCCGCGCCGTCGAGCGGGCGCTGACAGAAAAGCGCCACCTGATTGTCGAGGCAGGCACAGGCACCGGCAAGACGCTGGCCTATCTTTTGCCCGCTTTGCGCATGGGCCAGCGCGTCATCATCTCCACCGGCACGCGCACTCTGCAGGAGCAGATCTTCTTCAAAGACATTCCATTTTTGGAGTCGCTGCTCGGCCCGCTCAACGTGACCTACATGAAAGGCCGCGCGAATTATCTTTGTCGGCACAAGCTCTACGCTCTGCGCGATCAGCCGATTTTGACCGGCATGGAGATGGTCGATCAATACGAATCCATCCGCGCCTGGGAGCAGACGACCACGACCGGCGACCGCGCCGAACTGGCCACGCTGCCAGAAAACAGCCCGCTGTGGCCGCGTTTGGACGCACGCACCGATGCCTGCCTCGGCTCCAATTGCCCCAACTTCGAGCCGTGCTTCATTACACAAATGCGCCGCCGCGCCATGGAGAGTGACATCGTCATCGTCAATCACCATCTCTTCTTCGCAGACATGGCGCTGCGTCACCAGACCCAGGGCGCGCCCGACGCCGCTGTGCTGCCCGAGGCCGCCGCAGTCATCTTTGACGAGGCGCATGAACTGGAAGACATTGCCTCCAGCTACTTTGGCGTCAGCGTCGGCAATCTGCGTTTTGAGGAGCTGGCGCGCGATGTGGAATTGCTGCTGCGCGCCAAACAAGCGCTTTCAAATGGCTTGGCCGATGCGGCGCAACTGCTGCGGGAACGTGCACGGCTCTTTTTTTCTGCGCTGCCAGAGCCACGCGGCAACGGCGGCGACGGACGCGCCCCCTTCCCCAACCGCGAAGAATTTTTAGAAAACTCCGGTGACCTGTACATGGGCGTCACCAACATGCTGGAGCGGCTGGTGGGAGAACTGGACCGTCTGCGCGGCGTGGACGAAGCCGCCGGACTGAAGAAGCGCGCACTGGAGTTGCAACGCCAACTGATTTTTCTGCTTGAATCCACCGACCACAGCTACGTCTTCTGGATCGAGCGGCGTAGCGCAGGCGGCCTTCGAGCGGGCACGCGCAACATCTGGCTGCAGGCTACTCCTATCGCCATCGCCAACCTGCTGACGGAGCAGCTTTTTGAAACCGTGCCCGCCGTAGTGCTCACCAGCGCCACGCTCACCGTGCAGGGCAGCTTTGAACATCTGCGCCGACGGCTGGGCATTACCAACGCGCGCGAGCTGACCGTGCCTTCGCACTACCGCTATGGCGAACAGGCGCTGCTCTACATGCCGCCGGAGATGCCTGACCCACGCGAGGCAAACTTTGTCGAGGCCGCCGTAGAGAAAATCCGCGAGGTGTTGGAGATTACCCGGGGCCGCGCCTTTTGCCTGTTCACCAGCTACAGCCAAATGCGCGACGTACATGAGCGCTTGCTGTCGCGTGTGGGCTTTCCTTTGCTCTTGCAGGGCGATGCGCCGCGCAATGCTCTGCTAGACCAATTCCGCTCCACGCCGAACGCCGTGCTGCTCGGCACCTCTTCTTTTTGGCAGGGCGTGGATGTGCAGGGCGAGCAGTTGAGCTGCGTCATCATTGACCGCCTGCCCTTTGCCGTGCCCAGTGACCCGGTCGTCTCTGCCCGCATGAAGGCCATTGAAGAAAACGGGGGCAGCCCGTTTGTCGAATATCAAATTCCTAGCGCGGTGCTAACGCTCAAGCAGGGCTTTGGCCGCCTCATCCGCTCCCTGCAAGACCGCGGCGTATTGGTGATGCTGGACCCTCGCCTGCACCGCCAGCGTTATGGCCGCATCTTTCTGGAGAGCCTGCCGCCCTATCGCATCACGCAGCGCCTCAGCGACGTGGAGGAGTTCTTCTCCATGGAAACTGCGCCCCGCTCACCCCATACGCGGTAGCGCTGGAGCTACACTCAAGAGTGCCGGTGCGGAGGCGGCCTGCATGTCCAAAAATTTTTACGTTCTTGCCGGAGCCTTGCTGCTCTTTTCGCTGGTCTTCACCGGCTTTTTTCTGGCCCACCGCACGCCCGACCCCAGCCTGCCGGGTGAAGCAGCCACGTGGAGAATTCTGGCGCTGCTCTTTTTTTTGGGTGCAGCGCTGACCGCCCTGGCCGGCACAGTCACAGACCTCTTCGAACAGGTCAGCCGCCGCCATGAGCGCAAAAACAAACGGCCCCGCCCCCTGCACTAGCCCCAACCCGCTTGCCTTGGCCATGGGTTCAAGTTCTCTCGCGTTCCGCCGATAAACGATCCTGACCCGATAGTTTCTCTCCGCCGTGGGCTGATGTCCGCAACGGAAAATGCGTAAAGGTGCAGGAAGTGAGGAATGATTCCATGACGACTCCATCCGGGGCAGGCATCAAGATTGCCGGGGCAGGTATCAAGATTGGGCTTTCTGTGCATTCGATGATCGATCCGCGTTGGGCACGGGACGTGAATGAAATTCCCGAACAGGCCAAGCGCATGGGCGTACGCGTCGTGGTGGAAAATGCCAGCGGCAGCGCCACGCGGCAAAATCAGCAATGCGAAAAGCTGATCGCAGAAGGCGTGCATGCGCTCATCATCATCGCGCTGGACGCATCCTCTGCATCCAAGGCAGTGGAGGCGGCCCAGCGGCGCGGCATCCCCGTCATTGCATACGAGCGAATGATTCTCAACTGTGATCTGCCGCTTTACGTTGGCTTTGACACGCTCAAAGTAGGCGAGCTGCTTGGCCGCTATGCCCTGCAGCATGCCCCGCGCGGCAACTACATTTTCCTGGACGGCGACCCAAAGGACAATAATGCTGTCCTCATCCGCCAGCAGCACCAGAAGCTCA
>DAHUZD010000231.1 GCA_027306745.1 Acidobacteriaceae bacterium | reverse complement strand
AATCGCACCCAATTTGCCATCCATGCGATCGCCACCTTCGATTGCAGAGTGCACCGTGCGGTGCACCACCCAGTAATTTTTGCGAAGTCTGCGCAGAATGGCCCGCGCCAAAAAGCCCGGCATGTGGACCGGGTGCGGCGTCAACAAAGACGCCAGCCGCACCAATCCAGCCTGATCCGCAGGTGTAAAAAGCTGGGGGCCAAAGGGGACGTAAAAGGTAAGCCCAGCGCTGTCGATCAAGACCAGGCGCTGCACATCTTGCGGCGACTCCTGCGCTAGCTTCAGCGCCACCCAGCCCCCCAGCGACCATCCAGCCACATCCACCGGCTGCAAATGCTGCTCCGCTAAAAATCCGCGCACCATCTCGGCCTGCTCAGCAATCGAGTAATCAATATCCGGATGAGAGCTGCGCCCGCTGCCCAACAAATCGACGGCGTAAATGCGAAAACCATTCTGCGTCAGGATGGAAATGGCGGGCGACCAATCCTCAGCACGTCCACCCATGCCGTGCAGCAACAGCAGCGGTGTTCCATGCCCGCCCACGTAATAGTGCACGCGATACTGGCCCACCTGTGCGTACTCGCTATGTACGCCCTCCATCAAAAATTGCAGCCGCACGCCTTGGTCAACCACCCAGAGCGGGTCGAAATAGATCGCCGCGGCCAGCACAAGCACAAGCGCAGCCACGCCCAGGGCAAACCACTTGCCTGCGCGCAACAACTCCGCACGAAGATGCACGCGCGGCCTTTTCGCACCTGCCTTCGTGTTGGCGGGAGGGATGGGCGCTGCGCTCATGCGTGTGGCTCCGTATTCAGGCTGGCAATCGCCTTGCGGATGACCACCAGCGTCTCGGGCGCAATGGCGTAAGGTTCCAGGCCGGCAGAATCTGCCCAACACACCTCCGCCGCATCGCTGCCCGCGCAGAGCGTGCCGCTGTCCACGCGGCAAAGAAAGTTGATGAGCACGTAGTGGTATTGCACCCGGCCTTCGGCATCGCGGTGCATTCGATCCATCACATGTACGATCTTCTGCGGAAGCACGGTGAGGCCTGTCTCCTCGCGCACCTCACGCACAATGGCTTGCTCGATGGTCTCGCCTAATTCGACAGCACCGCCGGGCAAGGACCACTCGCCCAGCAGCGGCTGCGTACCACGGCGAACGAGAACCAGGTTGCACGCACGCGCCGGCTCCGACGCGGGCGCGGTCACAACAGCGCTCACGCCCAAAATTGGCGCAGATGGATATTCCCGGGCCATGTGTTGGTAAAGCCGTTTACGAATTCAAGGATGGAATGCCCCAATGGATTAGTGCAGGTGCCGGCCGAATTCATCTTCAAAAACAACGCGCGCCATCTCAAATCGCCCACCGTTGTGTTTGTCCGTGCCCTTGCGGTGCCCCAGCGCCAACAAAGCCACTGCGTGGTAGCTCAGCGGCAGCTTGAGCACTTCGCGCACCTTTTCCTGCTCAAAACCTTCCATGGGCGCGGTGTCGTAACCCAGCGCTTCGGCCATCAGCATCATGTGCGTAAAAGCGATCATCACCTGCTTGGTGAGCCACATGGCGATGTTGGGATGGTTGCCTAGATAATTCGGAATGTTTTGGCGGGCCTGTTCGGCGTAGCTCTCCGACATGCCGCCCTCTTTGCCCAGCCGCAGCATCTCATCCAGATCACCGTTGCGCCAGCCGTCCGCATCGCCACAGGCGACAATCACGGCCGAAGCCTCTTCCACCTTGGCCTGGTTAAAACTGGCCAGCCGCAGGCGCTTTTTCTGTTCTGGATTGCGAACCACCACGAAACGCCACGGCTGCATGTTGTAACCGCTGGGCGCGCTCAAGCCGGCTTGCAATATCTTCCTCAAGTCCACATCAGCCATGGGCGCGCCATCAAAGCTGGGCGTGGCGCGTCGCTGTGCGATCACCTGCGTCAGAGACTTTTCCTTTTGTGCGCTCATCGTTAGCTCATCATCCTGCGGCAACACTTCTGCCATGGTGGGATTCCTTGGCCAGCATATACCAACGCGCCGCCCCTGCGCGACCCGCGCGCTAGGATTCCACCGGAGGCAAGAGTCTGCGCCGCCACCTTTGCACACATCCGTATGGCTGCTAGTCTAGGTGCACGATGGCTCACCGCAGCATTCTGTCGACGACCGCACTGCATCGGATATCCTGCTGCCTGTGCCTCGGCGCGTTGATGCAAAGCTCTGGCATGGTGCATGCACAAGCCAGTCCAGCGCCCGCTGCCGCCGCCACCAAGCCTGCCACTTCGCATCCAAAGTACACACATAAACACCACCGCAAAGTTCACCGGCTGGCCAAGAACACCACTCCAGCGCAACCCATCGTCGCGCCAAAGCCGGTACCCGTCCAGCCCCCGGCTCCCGCCTGGCCTATTCCGCCCGCGCAGCAACCGGCAGAGCCAGCCACGGTCATCCTCAACGGCGATCAACTGACCATTGTGGCCAAAAACTCTAGCCTGCAGGCGATTTTAGACGCGGTCAGCCAACAGACAGGCCTGAAAGTAACCGGGCTGAGCGGAGATATGAGAATTTATGGAAGCTATGGGCCGGGTACGGTGAGCCAGACGCTGCACGCTCTGTTGCAAGGCAGCCCCTATAACTATGTTCTGGTGGGCGGCGACGCGACACATCCGCCGAAAGAATTGGATTTTTCGCTCTCGCAGTAAACAGGCCGGAAGCAGGATTTCACCTTACAAAGCCGAGGGAACAGCTTTGGTGGCGGCTGCAACCGAGCCACTTTGCGCGCGCAGTGCACGCATCTGTACATCGTGGCGGAACAAACCGAACATTGCGCGGCACAGTCCATAGGCCAGCAAAACACCCATCGTCAAAGCGGCCAAAGAAGCACAAACCACCAGCGTCATCATCATGTGATTTCCCTACCCTTGATCTGGATCTGGCGCAATCCCAACCCCTGCGCATCGCTGAAGAATCGCCGCGCGTTTGCACAGTATTCTCGCAGACTTTATCGGCAATGCAAGAGGTTCGCTTATTGGCAAATGGGGTTCCTCCGGCTACAGCCGACCCAATCGGCCCAAAACCGCCGACCAGGGGCACCGCGCTTGACAGGCGCTGCCGCGCCCGAAATCCTAGAGGTAATGCCCGTCAGCCAAATTACCGTCCGTGGCGCACGCCAGCACAACCTGAAAAATATCACGGTCACAATTCCCCGCAATTCCTTCACCGTGATTACCGGCTTGTCCGGCTCCGGCAAATCTTCACTGGCCTTTGACACCATCTACGCAGAGGGCCAGCGCCGCTACGTGGAAACGCTCTCGGCCTACGCGCGCCAGTTTCTTGACCAGATGGAGCGCCCCGATGTGGATTCCATCGAGGGCCTCAGCCCGGCGATTTCCATAGAGCAGCGCACCACCACCCGCAGTCCGCGCTCCACGGTGGGCACCGTCACGGAAATTTACGACTATCTACGCCTTCTATACGCCTCCATTGGCACGCCGCACTGCCCGCAATGCGGCAAGCCCATCGCGCGGCAAAGCCCGGAACAGATCGTGGCGCTCATCCTGGAACAGGGCTGGGAGCAGGGCGTTGGCCTGCGCGTGACCATCTACGCTCCCATCGTGCGCGGGCGCAAAGGAGAGTTCCGCAACGAGTTGGAAAAGCTCGACCAGCAGGGTTTTCGCGCGCGCGTGGATGGTTCCGTGCGCGACTTGGCCGAACCGATTACGCTCGACAAGCGCAAGAACCACACGATCGAGGCCATCGTTGACCGGCTCATCATGAAGCCCGGCGTGGAAAAGCGGCTGGAGTCTGCCGTTACACGCGCCTTGCAAATGGCGGGCGGACTGGTGCTGGTCGCCATCACCAACGCCAGCACGGGTGCCAGCCGGGAGCATCTGCATTCCTCGCTGCTAGCCTGCATGGACTGCGGCACCAGCGTGCCCAAGCTTGAGCCGCGCAGCTTCTCCTTCAACAGCACCTTTGGAGCCTGCCCCAACTGCAATGGCCTCGGCGGACTCTATGACTTTGACCCAGCCAAGGTGATCGTCGACTGGACCAAACCGTTGCTGGATGGCGGCCTAGGCCCCAGCAGCGGCTCCGAGTACATGCAGCGCATGCTGCGCAAGCTGGCCGAGCAGGAAAAGATCGACCTCCGCAAGCCCTTTGAAAAACTGTCTGAACGGCAGCAGCAGATTTTGCTCAACGGCCCAGAGTCGGGCGGATTGCGGCGTGGCCACTTCGCCGGCGTGCTGGGCTGGCTGCGCGATGTGCTGGAGGAAACCACCTCTGACAGCTACAAACAGCGCCTGCTGGAATACATGTCCGCATCCGAGTGCCCAGCCTGCCACGGCCAGCGTCTGCGTCCCGAGTCGCTCAGCGTCCGCGTCGGCGGACACTCCATTGCGGAGTTTGTGGCCTTGCCGCTAACACAGGCCCTGACCGCTGCGCGCGCACTTACGCTGAGCGGACGCGAACGCAAGATCGCCAGCCGCCTGCAAAGTGAGATCGTCGAACGGCTGGAGTATTTGAATGCTGTGGGTCTGGGGTATCTCACGCTCAGCCGCAGCTCAGCCACGCTCTCTGGCGGTGAAGCCCAGCGCATCCGGCTGGCCACGCAGATCGGCACGCGCCTGCGCGGCGTTTTGTATGTGCTCGACGAACCCTCCATCGGCCTGCACCAGCGCGACAATGACCGCCTGATCGCTGCGCTGCTCTCCCTGCGCGACTTGGGCAACACTGTGCTGGTTGTCGAGCACGATGAAGACACCATCCGCCGCGCCGACTATGTGCTGGACCTTGGCCCCGGCGCAGGCCGCCTGGGCGGCGCGCTCATCGCCAGCGGCACACCGGAAGCAGTCGAAAAAACGCCTGGCTCACTCACTGGACAATATCTGGCCGGCAAACTCCAGACCGTCCCCAACTCCACGCCGCGGCAACCGGGCCAGCATTGGATCACCGTGCACGGCGCGCGCGGCCACAATTTGCGCAACGTCACCGCGCGCTTCCCGTTGGGAGTCATCACTGCCGTTACCGGCGTTTCCGGCTCCGGAAAAAGCACGCTGGTCAACAACACACTGTACCGCGCTCTGGCGCAATCCTTGTACCGCTCCCGCGAGGCTCCCTTGGCGCACACGCGTGTCGAAGGACTCAGCCAAATCGATAAGGCCGTGCAGATCGACCAGTCCCCCATCGGACGTACGCCCCGCTCCAACCCAGCTACCTATACCGGGGTCTTCACCGCCATCCGTGACCTCTTCTCCATGCTGCCGGAGTCACGCGAGCGCGGTTACAAGGCCGGACGTTTCTCTTTCAATCTGGCTGGAGGCCGCTGCGAAGCCTGCCAAGGCGATGGCCAGCGCAAGATTGAAATGAACTTTCTGCCTGATGTCTATGTGCAGTGCGAGGTCTGCAAGGGCCGCCGCTACAATCAGGAGACGCTGTCCGTCCGCTTTCAGGGCTATTCCATCGCCGATATTCTGGACCTGCCCATTGCCGACGCCTTGCCCGTGCTGGGCAACATTCCTGCCATTCGGCAAAAACTGGAGACGCTCAACGAGGTTGGACTCGGCTACGTGCATCTCGGCCAGTCGGCAACGACACTCTCTGGCGGCGAAGCCCAGCGCATGAAGCTGGCCAAGGAACTCTCCAAACGCCAAACCGGACGCACACTCTATCTGCTGGATGAACCCACGACGGGCCTGCACTTTGACGATGTGCGCAAGCTGCTGGAGGTGCTCCATCGTCTGGCCAGCCACGGCAACACCGTTATCGTCATCGAGCACAACCTGGATGTCATCCGCAGCGCCGACTGGATCTTGGACCTAGGCCCGGAGAGCGGCGACGAAGGCGGAAAAATCGTTGCCGAAGGCACGCCGCAAACTGTGGCCGCGCAGGCCGCATCCCACACGGGCCGCCTGCTGGCACGCTACTTTGCAGGCCAGGCCCCGGCCACGCCGCAGCGCTCCCGGCGCAAGGAGACCGCATGACACCGGAGCCGGAGATTCTTCCCCCGCTGCCGCCGGAGCAGGACCCGCTTCATGCGCCTGAACCTGCACGCGCTGATGGCCCTGGCTTTTTTGATGCAGTCGCATTTTTTGCCATTGCGATCTTTCTGGTTTTCGTTTTGCAGGGAGCTACAGCCGCATTGGCGCTGCATCAGCACTGGTTTGGCCCCATGCCGCTGGAAAAAATTGTTGCCGAGCCGCGTTTTTCTATTCCCATCATGGCGCTGGCCTATGGCTCCGTCGTTCTCATCGCGTCCTTGCTCTTCTCCCGTGCTTGGAGCCAGTCTTTTACACGTGGCGTCTGCTGGAATTTCTCCATCGCGCGCAGACAAGCAGGACGACTGCTGCTGGCTGGCGTGCTGTTGGCCGTCAGCATCCAGCTACTTTCGAACTATCTGCCCGTGCCGAAGGAACTGCCCGTCGACTCCTTCTTTCGCAAGCCACTGGATGCGTGGATGGTGGCCATCTTTGGCACGCTTATTGCCCCGGCCTTTGAGGAACTGGCCTTTCGCGGATTTCTCTATCCTGCGCTGCGCCGATGGACGGGCGTGCTTCCTGCGGCCGTGCTCACCAGCATTCCCTTTGCGCTGCTGCACGCTCAGCAATTGGCGCACGCCACCGCGCCGCTGGCCATGGTTTTCCTCGTCAGCCTGGTGCTTACCGCTGTTCGCCAGCGCACTGGCTCCGTTGCCGCCTCGGCGCTGGTGCATGCAACGTACAACCTGTCCATATTTCTGGCCGTCTTTTCCGCCAGTGGCGGCTTCACACATTTGGAACGACTGAAAAATTGAAGCGTTAGAATCCCGCGCCCCATTCAAGCCGTCTTTGGGCTTGAGTGGGGTGGGGTAGGAGTGAAGCCACCTCTCACCGATGAGTCTTTCTGAGCGCCGTGTTCCCCGCCCTCGCCGCGTTCTTTGCGGTCCAGGTGGGAGAGTCGCTACAATTTGCATACAATCATGTCCGACCATCGCACCACACTCCTCAACCTGATCGCGCAGCACTCCTTCCGCCTGGGAGACTTTGTGCTCTCCTCCGGTGCACGCAGTGATTACTACATCGACTGCCGCACCACCACCTTGCACGCCGATGGTGGGCGCCTGGCCGGTCTGCTGCTCTACGATCTGATCCGCACGCACAATTTGCACCCCGCCGCTATCGGTGGACTCACCCTGGGCGCGGACCCACTGGTCTCCAACATCGCTTCGGCCAGCGCATGGCGGCGCGCGGAAGACCCAGCCACGCCGCTGGTGCATGGCTTTCTCGTCCGCAAAGCTGAAAAATCCCATGGCACCGGACGCCGCATTGAAGGCTTTTGTCAGCCTGGTTCGCGCGTGGTCATCGTTGATGATGTTTGCACCACGGGTGGCTCCACCATCAACGCCATTGCCGCCGCACGCGAGGCAGGCATGGAGGTTGCTGGAGTCCTCTGTCTGGTCGACCGCCAAGAGCAGAACGGACGCGCCGCGGTGGAAACTGCGGCCAACGGCGCTCCTTTCCTTGCGCTCTTTACCGCTGCGGATGTGCGCGCGGCACACCTGGCCCTGCGCGCCAGCGGAGCTGTGTAGCGACCCGGCAGCGCAGCCCGCAAAAATTCAGCCCAGATGCACTCTTCCGGGTGCTAAAATTAAAGGAACTGCTATGCCCTTGAAAACGCTTTTCCTCAATCCGCCCTCCTTCAAGAACTTCGACGGTGGCGCCAGTTCGCGCTGGCCGGCCACGCGTGAGATCGAGTCCTATTGGTACCCGGTCTGGCTCGCCTACCCTGCGGGTCTATTGGAAGGCTCCCGGCTGCTTGATGCGCCGCCGCACCACGTCTCGGCAGAAGAGACCATCGAAATCGCCAAGCAATATGAGTTCCTCGTGCTCTTTACGAGCACACCCGGCTGGACCGGCGACCAGAAGCTCGCCGAAGCCATCAAGGACGTCAATCCCAAAATCAAAATCGCCTTCGTCGGCCCACCGGTCACCACTTCGCCAGATCGCGCCCTCAACGAGTGCGCCGTCATCGACTTTGTTTGCCGTCGAGAATTTGACTTCTCCGTTGTTGAATACGCCAACGGCAAGCCGCTGGAAGAAATCCTCGGCATCAGCTATCGCAAAGACGGAAAGATCGCACACAACCCCGATCGCCCGCAGATTGAGAATCTCGACCGGCCCAATTTGCCTTGGGTTACCGACATCTACGCGCGCGATATGGACGTGACCAAATACAACGTCCCGTTCCTGTTGCATCCCTATGTTTCGCTCTACTCCACGCGCGGCTGCCCGGCGCAGTGCACCTTCTGCCTGTGGCCGCAGACTCTGAGCGGGCACGCATGGCGCAAGCGCTCCACCGACGACGTTGCCGCAGAGATGGCCCACGCCAAGGAACTCTTTCCGCATGTGAAGGAGTACTTCTTTGACGACGACACCTTCAATATTCAAAAAGCGCGCACCATTGAACTCTGCGCAAAGCTGAAGCCGCTCAAGCTCACCTGGTCCTGCACCTCGCGCGTCACCACCGATCGTGACACGCTCAAGGCCATGCGTGAAGCCGGCTGCCGTCTGCTCATCGTCGGCTACGAGTCCGGCGATCCGCAAATCCTCAAGAACCTCAAGAAGGGTGCCACTGTCGAACGCGCGCGCGAGTTCACCCGCGACTGCCACGACCTGGGCCTGACCATCCACGGCGACTTCATCCTCGGCCTGCCCGGCGAGACGAAGGAGTCGATCCGCAACACGATCAACTTTGC
>DAHUZD010000208.1 GCA_027306745.1 Acidobacteriaceae bacterium | reverse complement strand
CGTCGGCGTGGGGGAAAAGCACGTCCACGTAGAAGAGATACTCCCACGGGCGGCCCTGAATGGGGCGGGATTCTATTTTGGTCAGGTTCATGTTGAGATCGGCGAAGATGCGGAGCACCTCCACCAACGCACCCGGCTGGTTCTTCAGCGTCAGAATCAGCGACATCTTGTTCGGCGGAGCAAGACCCTGGAGCACACGCTCGGCCAGCCGTTCATTTTCGTTGGATGTGTTCTTGAACTCCAACAGCAGGAAGCGCGTGAAGTTTTCAGAATTGTCTTCGATTCCCTCACGCAGAATCTGGCCGCCATACATCTCCGCTGCCTTTTTGCCGGCAATGGCCACCCACCGAGGATTGTCCTGCGCCAGAATCATCTTCACGGCCCCAGCCGTGTCGTAGAACTCGACAGGAGCCATCCCCCAATTCTCAGCAAAGATATTGCGACACTGCGACAACGCAATGCGATGGGAGTAAACAAGAATCCTATCCGAAGCACTACTCTTCAAACCTTGTCGAGAAAATAAGTCAATCCCCGGCTTTGCAATCAAGTTATGTCGAATGCGATGCTGATACTCTCGCAGGATACGGATAGAAAATTTTCCAGCTTGCGAATGTAGCAGATCATAAAACTCCAGCACCGAACCAGCCAGAGAGTTTTCAATGGGAATCACTGCCAGAGTATTGGTACGATCATGCATCTCTCCGAAAAGATTGGCAGCCGTTGCACAAGGAATAATCTCAGCACCGGGCAGCATGGCCTCTGCAGCCTCATGGCTGAAGGAACCCAGTTCCCCCTGAATGAGAATTTGGATTGGCGTCTCTGCGCTCACAAAAACCTTTCTAGAAAAATTCCATGCAATGCGCCGCCACTACTTCCACAGCAGATCGGCGGCGACGAAGACAAAAAACACCACGGCGATGATGCCATTCATTGTAAAGAAGGCCGCATTCAAGCGGCGCAGGTCGCTTGGCGAAACCAGCAGATGCTCAAAGAGCAGCAACGCAGCCACGGCGGCCACGCCCGCCAGCGCCACATGGCCCAGCGCGAACAATTGCGCCAGCCAGAGCAGCAGCAAAATCATAACGCCGTGCAGCGTGCGCGCCAGCCAAAAGGCCGCAGCCACGCCATGACGTTGCGGCACGCTGTGCAGGCCGGCACTGCGATCAAAGTCCACATCCTGGCAGGCGTAGAGCAGATCAAATCCGGCCGTCCACAGCAGTACAGCCGCAGTCAACACCAGGATGCGAGCATCCAGCGAGCCACGCACGGCGATCCAGGCCGCGGCAGGCGCAACGCCCAGCGCGAGGCCCAAAAACAGATGCGACCAGCGCGTGAAGCGTTTTGTATATGAATAGAAAAATACGATGGCCAGAGCCACTGGCGCCAGTAGAAGCGTCCAACGGTTCAAACGGCTGGCGGCAAAGACAAACAGCGCACTGGTGGCCAGCACAAATCCTGCAGCGTACCGTCGACTCAACTGCCCGGCAGGAATGGCGCGCATAGCCGTGCGTGCATTCTGCGCATCGATCTTCGCATCCACAAGCCGATTGAAGGCCATGGCTGCCGAGCGTGCCGTAACCATGCAGACAACGACCCACAGCAGCACGTGCAGGGATGGAATGCCGCGACTGGCCAGCATGGCTCCAGTCAGTGCGAATGGGAGCGCGAAGATGGAGTGCTCCCACTTAATCATTTCAAGCGTGATGCGAGTCTGTCTGAGAAGAGGCATGTCTGGGCTGTTCTTAGTCTAAAAGAAACTTGCCGCTTCTACTGGCCTTCATGCCCGGCAATTTGTAAATCATTTTTGACGCTGAAGACGCCCCGCACCTGATTGGCGCGCATCCCAACGATTTCCTTGTCCAGAGCAGAAAAAACCACCCCATATAAGGTGACGTGCCCATCTTGCACCGAAATGCGAATGGGCCGGATGGGCATGGTGGCGTACTGCTGCAACGGGCCGTAATTGTAAATGGCCTGAAATTCATCGGCGCGTACCCGGTCATCCATCGGCGAGAGCGGATCGACCTGAATTTTATTGATGACAGCTTTGACGCCGGGCATATACTCCGCGATGGAATAGGCCGAATCCGCCGAGGCTGGATCCATCGTGTGGCCGCCGAGCAAAACGACCCCGGTGCGCACCTCGACGCCAATGGCATCAAAAACATTGCCAAAGCCAGCGTTGTCGATTTGG
>DAHUZD010000201.1 GCA_027306745.1 Acidobacteriaceae bacterium | reverse complement strand
CAGCTTGAGCATCAACGCCCACGCGCGGGTCCAGGCTTGCCGGACTGCTCTCAATTAAAACTGTGACTGTATTGGCGTCCTGTCGCGCGGAATCATGGCAACCGCTGAGCAAGCAGGCGGCGACTCCTGCGACCAGCAAGCACGGTGAAAAAAGAGCACGCCTACGCATAGGTAATCTTTCCGAGCACGGCGGCCCGCACAGCACCCGTCGCCGCCGGAAGATTGCCGGGGCGTCTGTGCCATGTTTGATAGGCCAGCAGCGCAAAGGCTACGGCTTCCTTGGCCGCAACAGGCAATCCGAAATCATCACTTGTGACCATGCGCGCGCGCCCGGCTTGTGCAATCTGTTCGGCGATTGCGCGCATCAACACTGGATTTTTTGCCCCACCGCCGGAGACGACAAAGTCCGTTGGCGCAGAGTGCAGGGCTGGCTGCACAAATTTCCTCCAGGCCACACCGATGCTGCGTGCTGTCAATGCCGTGGCGGTTGCCACGGCATCCTCTGGCCTGCGACTGCACATTTTGCAATCGGCAAGAAAGGCAAAGGCAAACTCACGGCCAAATTCCTCTCGCCCAGCGGACTTGGGAGGCAAGGCAGAAAAATATCGCATGGCGGTATGTTTTTTCAGCACTGACTCCAGCACGCTTCCTCGCGCAGCGGTGGCTCCGTTGCGGTCAAACTTTTTTTGAAACAGAATCTCCATCAACGCATCGATGACCATGTTCGCCGGGCCGGTATCAAAAGCAAAAATATCTTTCGTCTGTGCACCTGCCGGAATCACCGTAAGATTGCCGATGCCGCCCAGGTTTTGCAGTACACGATTGCGCCGCGCGTGGCGAAAGTACACCCAATCCAGCAGCGGAACCAGTGGAGCACCTTGACCGCCCAGCGCCAGATCGGCTGGGCGAAAATCTGCAACAACCGGCACACCCGTTGCGGCCGCCATCACAGACGCTTCGCCCATCTGCCACGTACAGGCAACTGGAGCGCCACAGTAGATCTGCGCCGTTGCCTGGTGGTAAACGGTTTGTCCGTGGCAGCCGATCAGGTCGATCTTGTTTCTGCTCTCTGCGCAAGCTGCACGCACGGCCCTGGCGTAAACCTGCGCCAGCCGCCAGTGCAGGCGCGATAACTCCGCTACAGAAATATTTGCTGCGTTCATGGCGTTGAGCACCGCGCGGCGCAGCGCAGGCGAATACGGAATTGCGACATGCGACAACAAACGCAATCGCGGAGCCTCCTGCTGCGCGCGTGGAGGCAGGCAGCGCACCAAGGCCACATCCACGCCGTCGGCGGAGGTGCCGCTCATGACTCCGGCAACGGTCATCGCAGAATAGGGCGGCATTGGGGATTGCCGCATCATCGCTGCGCTCCGCTGGATTCCGCGGCGACTTCATCTGAAAATTTCTGGAGCGCGGTGCTAAGTTTTTTCATCTGCGCTTGCGTGGCTGGCCGAATACCAGGAACAGGAAGCGAGTGTCGACTCTGCGCCCGATGGATACGCTGCGCAGCCTGCGCCACCTGGCGCGCAAATGCGGCGGAACGCTCCGCCTCACGCAGCACGGCATCATACGCATCAAAAATACGATCCGCGCGATGGCAAACTTCAAGGATGTCTGTTCCTGCAGCTATGGCGGCAACACAGGCATCTGCAATCGAGCTCTGCTGGAGCGCTCCACCCATTTCCATGTCGTCAGAGATCACCAAACCGCGGTAGCCAATCTGTTTGCGAAGTACATCGCGAATCCAAAATGACGATAGTGAGGCAGGCTGTGCGGCGGATTCGATTTTTGGATAGGCCGCGTGACTGACCATCACACAAGGGAGCTGCACGCGCAGTGCGCGATACGGAGCCAAGTCCGCCTGCATCTGCTCCCATGTACGAGCGATCCTGGGCATGGCTTGATGCGAATCCAACCGCCCGCCACCCAGGCCGGGAAAATGTTTTCCGCAACCGAGTACACCCTGCGCGCGCAGGCCGGCAAGAAATTCCTGCACATATCGCACGACTTGAACTGGATCGGCAGAGACAGCGCGGCTACCCATTACGGCGCTGCTGGCGGGCAGGGCCAAGTCCAGCACAGGCGCTAAATTGACGTTGAAACCCAGCGCTGCCAGCATGTGGCCAATGACGCCGCCCTGCTGGCGGTAAAGCTTGCGGCTGCCTGTAGCTGCAACCGCCGCGGCGGATGGAGTTGGCCCCACAAAATCACGCAGACGATCGACCGTGCCGCCTTCAAGGTCAACACAGCGGAAAAAATTTGCGCGTGCATCCGGCAGACGCGTTGCGATGATTGTGCGCCACAACGTGTGCAACTGCTGTGGCGTGGCCAGGTTGCGTTTGAACAAAATGATGCCGCCCGGCTGCAATGCGCGCAGCCAGGATTGTTCCAGCGCAGAAGCCTCCGTGGCTTCCAGCCCCACCACAAACAACGCACCCACCTGATGCCGAAGCTGCTTCGTCTTCATCCCTGCGCGCTCCCATCCGTGGCGATCTCCGCTTGCAGCTCCGCCAGCAATTGCAACGCCTGCATGGGCGTCAGTTCGTTCAGGTTCAGCGTGCGGATGCGGTCGGCCACCTGCTGAGACAGTGGGGTAAAAAGCATTCTTTGCTGCGCAGAGGGTTCCGGCTCGGCTGCGCGAATCTCGCGTTGCTCGGCGCGCTCATGCTGTGCCAGAACGCTGCGTGCACGCGCGATCACCGCCTTGGGCAACCCAGCCAGCCGGGCCACATCAATGCCATAACTTTTGCTGGCTGCGCCCTCTTCAATGGAATGCAAAAAGACAATGCCCGCCGGAGTCTCCTGCACAGAAACGCGCAAATTTTTCATCTGCTGCAATTGGCCGGCCAGCATGGTCAGCTCATGATAATGCGTGGCGAAAAGCGTGCGCGCGCCAATCTGATTGTGCAAGTGCTCCAGTGTGGCCCAGGCCAGAGAAAGGCCGTCAAATGTAGCCGTGCCGCGGCCAATCTCGTCGAGCAGCACCAAAGAACGCTCCGTGGCTGTATTCAAAATCGCCGCAGTCTCCGTCATCTCCACCATGAAAGTGGAGCGGCCCTGGGCCACGTTGTCGCTGGCGCCAATGCGCGTGTAGATGCGATCGACCAAGCCCAGCCGCATCCGCTGCGCAGGGACAAAACTGCCCATCTGCGCCAGAATCACCAGCAGCGCCGTCTGGCGCAGATATGTGGATTTTCCGCCCATGTTCGGCCCAGTGAGCAGCAACACGCGCGTGCCCTGCATATCCATGTGAATGCTGTTCGGCACGAAACGGCCTTCGGCCCGTTGCTGCATGCGGTATTCGATTACGGGATGTCGCGCGGCCAAGGCCTCCAGCACGCATCCCTCTTCGACTTCGGGCCGCACATAGTTGCGTGCGGTCGCCAAGTA
>DAHUZD010000187.1 GCA_027306745.1 Acidobacteriaceae bacterium | reverse complement strand
AACATTGTAGGAGCAGCCAAAATTTTGTGTGGCTGGCTGTGGGTTCGTCAGCAATGGCGACACGATCGTGCCAACATTTCCAATCGGCAGCACCCCTGTTGCGGCGGAGGCTGAGTAGCTAATACTCCGCATCGTGAGCGTGGAACCACAGAAGCCTTCGCTGGGAATTCTGCCACTGAAGTTGCCGCTGGGGCACTGGGTTGCCATGACTTCGGGTTGCCCCGACACACTCAAGTTGGTCTGGTATTCGGTGATGATTGCATAGGTGTCTCCGACAGTATTTCCATTTTGACGGAGCACCCAGGCGGCCACCTCAAAGGCATTCTGATATCCGTCTTCCCAGGCAAGCGTGACTTCTTCGAGAAGCGTCCAACCAGGGATGGCTGAGGGCGTGGGCGGAATTCCTTGCGCATAGACGGCGGGCAGTGAAAAGAAATTCATCAGCTTTGAGCGCAGGGATGGCTTTTGCTGCGCAGGATGCAGTTGCAGGCCCTGTCGCTGGCGTTCCACCCATAGATTCAACCGGGGGGCTGTTGTCGTGGTTGCTGGCCGGTAATCTTCGTAGAGGTGGGTGATGCCCATTGCATCGACATGAGCGGCCAGCATGGATGGACCTTGTAGCGTGGTGGTTGGTCCTGCAATTTGCTGTGCGGACGGGTTGGAAATCCATGCTCCTGGGGTTGACGGCCTGTGCTGCACGGGGGCCTTTGTGGCAACTTTCGATTGTGGATGAATTTGGAGTTTGGAGAGAATCTGATGAAACGCGATACGTGCGCTGGGAACGGGTATGCCGGTTAGTTTGGAAAAATCTTCCTGGGAGACACCTGTCATCGAGATGACGCCATGGTGTTGCAGTATCAATCTGCTTTGACATGTGGCGGCACCACGTGAAGCCACAACATCCTTGCCTGCCAGTTGTAGTACGGGAAAGTCTCCCATGCGCTGAATAGCTAGCCGTTGCGAATCACAGTTTATTGTCAGTGGTGGCGGCGCGTTTTTTTGCGCGTACCGCAATGCGAGAAGAGAAGTGGAAGCGTTTTGGGCCTGCACGCGGTTCTGGCCAGGCTGTAGAAGCAGCCAGGTGAACCTGCATGCTGCAAGTGCGAATACAAACGCAAGGACGAAGAGTAACTGCTTGCTGGAGGATTTCATCGTGCGAACTCCCGATTGATATGGGTACGTCACAAGGCTGTGGGTACAATCTGGTTCCTGGCCACAGACGCTGGGCCTTGGAATCTGCCAGAAAACAACTGGGAGAAAGAATGCGGGAAATATAGCTTATGTGACGCTTCCTTGCAAGAAAAAAAGAGAAATTCCAGGGCGTGACGCCAGTCACTTCTATCGCCGCTGGCGGAAGAAGTCTTTGAGCAGTGCGCCGCACTCGTCGGCGAGCAGGCCGCTGGCAATGGGCATCTTGTGGTTCAACTGCGGATGGTTTAGCACGCTGAGCACGCTGCCCGCCGCGCCCGCCTTCGGGTCGGCAGCGCCGTAGACCAAGCGGGCCAGACGCGCGTGGATGATGGCTCCAGCGCACATGGCGCATGGCTCCAGCGTGACGTAGAGTGTGCAGCCGGTGAGTCGATAGTTGCCGAGGGCTGCACCCGCAGCGCGCAGCGCGAGGATCTCCGCGTGCGCGGTGGGGTCGTTGTCGCGCAACAGGCGATTCTGCGTTTCGGCAAGGATCGCGCCCTCCGGGCCGACGAGCAGAGCGCCGATGGGCACCTCGCCCGCCGCGGCGGCCATCTGCGCCTGCGCCAAGGCCGCGCGCAGGAAGCGCTCATCCTGTGCCGCGGTTTCGATGGGAGATGGACTGTGCATGGCTGCGGCCAGTTTACGGCGCGGGCTGTTGTTGCGTCATGCAGTGCAGCGCGCCCAG
>DAHUZD010000180.1 GCA_027306745.1 Acidobacteriaceae bacterium | reverse complement strand
TATGAACGGCTGCGCGAACCCTGTGGTGCAGTTTACGCAGCCGATTCCGGATGCCCCGCTGGAGTCGGCCACGGGCGATGGGACGATTCCGCAGGGAACCTACGATTTGACGCTGGCCGCCCTGCCTGTACAGGGCGACACGCTACTCTTTGCAGGCACACAGGATTTGTTCCGGTGCAGCCTGGCCGCTGGATGCGCCTGGCGCAACACCACGAACACGGCCACTTGTGCCGCGGCGCAGGTGGCTCCGGCGCAGCACGCCATGGATGCCCTGTCGCCCCCGGCGGGGCAGACGGAGCCGCTGCAATATTTTGGCAACGATGGCGGGTTGTGGCGCTCCACCGACGGCGTGAACCAGACCGGACTCACCTGCTCCAGCAACGATGCTGCGCACTTTCAGAATCTCAACGGGGGGCTGGGATCGCTGGGCGAAACAACGGGGCTGGCCAGCAGCGCGGCGGATGTCAATCCTGTGCTGGCCAGCTTTGGCGCAGCGGGCACGGCAGCGGTCGGCACGGCGGCCAATGTCGCCTATGGGCAACTTTTGCCCGCTCCCGGCGGCGCCGTAGCCATCGATCCAACCCACCCGTCGAATTGGTATGCGGCGATGGGGCCGGGCGTGGCTATTGGCCAGTGCACGGCGGGCGTCACCTGCACGACGGCAGACTTCGGCAGCCAGCCGGTGATTGGCGCAGCGCAGACGGCCGGGGATGAGTCGTTGATGCGGGTGCCGTATCAGCTTGACCCGCAGGATGCGTCGAATCTGTTGGTGGGCACCTGCCGCGTCTGGCGCGGGCCGGCCAGCGGCGGTGCGGCCTGGAGCAGCGCCAACGCCATCAGCCCCATGCTGGATGGGCACACGCAGCCCAGTTGCAATGGCAATGCGCTGATCCGCTCCCTGGCTGCGGGCGGAGCCAACGCACAAGGCCAGAGCGCGCAGAACAACGGCGCGCAGGTGCTCTACGCAGGCATGGCCGGGTTGCTGGATGGCGGAGGCACGGTGGCGGGGCATGTCTTCTCCACACAGTCGGCCAGCACGGCCAACGGCACAACGCCGTGGGTCGATCTGGCGAATTCGCCCGTGGTGAATGACACATCCTACGGCGGCATTTTCAATCCGATGCAATTCGACGTTGGCGCTCTGTACGCCGACCCACATGACGCAACCGGAATGACGGTGTATGCGGCGATTCAGGGCTACAACGTTCCGCACCTCTACCTGTCCACCGATGGCGGCGCGCACTGGACGAACATTACGCAGAACCTGCCGGATTTGCCGCTGAATGCGGTGCTGGTGGATCCGGGCGATGCCAGCGTCGTCTACGCCGCCAGCGATGGCGGCGTTTTTGTTACGGAGAATGTGAGCCAGTGCACCCAAAGCGGCCAGCAGTGCTGGAATACGTTGGGCACCGGGCTGCCGCGGTCACCAACCGTGGCCTTGTCGGCGGTGACGGCGAACGGTGCAGCCTACCTGCGCGTGGGCACCTCTGGGCGCGGGGTCTGGCAGATTCCGCTGCTAAGCGGCCAGCCGCAAGGCGCCATGACACTGACGCCGCCAGCGTTGAGCTTTGGCAGCCAGGCCGAGTCAAGCTCCAGCGCTGCGCAGACCGTGACGGTGAGCAATACGGGCGCTGTGATGCTGACGGTTGGCTCCATTGTGGTGAGCGGTGACTTCAGCGAGACCAATGATTGCGTGGGCGGCATCGCTCCCGGCGGAAGCTGCCAGATTCAAGTGACCTTTTCGCCGACGGCCACCGGCACGCGCACCGGAGTGTTGACGGTGGCGGCTAACGTGCCCGGCGGCCAGCAAACCGTCAATCTGTCGGGAACGGGAACTGCGCCGCTGAGCATCGTGTTGGAACCAGCCTCGATGAGCTTTGCCGGGCAGGTGGTGGGCACCGTCTCCAGCGCGCAGCAGCTCACGGTGAGCAACACCAGTGGCGCGCCAGTGCAACTGCTGGGCGAAAGCGTGACGGGGAATTTTTCGATTGCCGTCAACTCCTGCGGGGCATCACTGGCCGCGCAAACGGGCTGCACGCTGGCGATTGATTTTGCTCCCGCGCAGGCGGGGCCAGCCAGCGGAGTGTTGACCGTGACTACATCCCAGGGCACGCAGACCGTGCCGCTGTCGGGCACGGGAGAGACGGCGGCGACAGATGCACTGAGTCCGCTCTTTCTCAGCTTTGCTGCGACCTTTGAAGGGACGGCGAGCGCGCCACAGACAGTGACGCTGACCAACAGCGGAGGAGCGCCGTTGACGGCGATACAGGTGCAGGTGAGCGGCGACTTCACTGTGGTGAACGGCTGCAACTACACGCTGAACGCCAACTCTGCCTGCACGCTGACGGTGACCTATACGCCGCATGCGGACGGGCCGGAGACGGGCACAATCACGGTGACTGACATTCAACGCACGCAGACGGTGGCGTTAAGTGGAACGGGAATTGCTCCGCCAACAGACACGCTTTCCGCCGCATCGATGACCTTTCCGGCGACGGTGGTGGGGCAAACGGCTCCGGCGCAGACGTTGACCATGACCAACTCTGGCGACGTGGCGTTGACGGGGATTTCCATGCAGGCGCTCGGCGTGGGCTTTGCCGAGACCAACACCTGTGGCGCGGCGTTGGCTGCGCACTCCAGTTGTACGATCACGGTTGCCTATGCGCCGCAGACGGCGGGCAATTCCACTGGACAGTTGGATGTGGCCGACGCCACGCGCACGCAGGCCGTGCAATTGAGTGGTGACGCGGAGGCTCCGGCCGACGACAATCTTTCTCCGCTGTCGCTCAGCTTTGCCGCCCAGGCCATTGGCAGCACGAGCGCCGCACAGGTGATCACGCTCAGCAATAATGTGACGAACACGCTGACGGGAATTTCAATCCAGACCAGCAATGCGCAGTTCCCTATTACAACCACCTGCGGCGCGACGCTGACGCCGGGCCATGCCTGCATGATTTCTGTGAGCTTTGCCCCGCTGGGCACGGGCGCGCAGGCCGCGGTGATCACCGTAGCCGATGCCAGCCGCACGCAGACAGTGCCGGTGATAGGCGCAGGCACTCTGGGTGGGATCGCGCTGGCTCCGGCGACGGTGAACTTTGGCAGCCAGGGTGTGCAGATCGCCAGCGCGCCGCAGACGATCGTGCTGGCCAATGGAGGCTCAGGCACACTGGCCTTGCAGTCGGTCAGCGTGACGGGGCCGTTTACGGAGAGCACAAACTGCGGGTTGTCGCTGGGCGCGGGAACCACGTGCAGTTTGCAAATCATCTTTACGCCTTTGTATGCAGGCGCTGTGACGGGGATGCTCACCGTGGTCACGGCGAATGCGGGCACGCTGCAGGCGGTGCTGAGCGGCACGGGCATTGACTTTACGCTTTCGCCGGAGAGCAGCACCTCCGCCACGGTGAGCAGCGGGGCCACGGCGGTCTATCAGCTTCTACTGACGCCGACACAGGGTTCTGCGGGCACGGCCAACCTGGCCTGCGCGAATCTGCCGCTGGATGTAAGCTGCACCTTTCAGCCAACCTCGGCCTCGTTAACGACTCCAGGGCTGATCGCGGTCAGTGTGAGCACGAGCGCCAGTGCCAGCACCTCAGTCCGCAGGCAAGTGGTGCGCGGCGAACTGGCCGCTGAGGGCATCGGTCTGCTGCTGCCGGGGCTGTCGACTCTGGTGGCGTTGGGCTTGGCCCGGCGCAAAGGCCAGCGATGGATGCGGCAGGCCCGGACCCCCTCTTGGCTCGGATTGGTGTTATGGCTCGTTCTGGCGGTTTCCACGCAGGGATGTGGCGTGGGTGGCGGCGTGCTGGGCAGCGGATCGGGCGTGCCGGACCCGCTGCCAGTCTCCAACACCGCCCCCAGCGGAACCTATTCCGTGACGGCGACGGCGAGCGCTGGCGGCCTGACCAAGAGCGTGACGCTGACTTTAATCGTTCAGTAGGACTCAGCCGGTGCACGCGGGCAAAAATACAGGGCGATGGATGGATTTCTTTCCGTGCATTTTGATGCAAACCATTTACACTAATGGCTGTTGACCATGCGTGGATTGATACGAAATACAAGCTTCTTGCTCCTGTGCGCTGTACTTGTCAGCGCGCCGGTCTTGCTGGCGCAGAGTACAGACTCCGGTGAATCCTCTGCGACGGATTGCGGCAACCCCATGAACGCCACCTCGCCTGCTTGTTCTGGTGCTGGTCAGGGTATGTCGTCGATGTCCCAGACAACGGCCGAGCCAACGTATGGCATGGGAGCCAACGGCGGTGCGATGCCTATGGGGGCCGGAGTCGCGCCCAGCACGGGATTGCCCGTTCCCGGGTTGAATCAACGCGTTCCGAACTATACGGACCGCAGCCCCTATGGTCCGTACCGTAACGGCAATCCGTATGGATCGCAATACTTCCGCCCGCAGCCTCCGACGGAATTTCAGAAAGTGGTCGCTGGCAGTGTGGGCAAGATGCTGCCGATATACGGGGAAAATCTGTTCGCAAACGTACCGGCGACCTTTGCTCCAGTCGATCGCGTGCCTGTTACGCCAGAGTATGTCATTGGGCCGGGTGACGAGGTGCTGATCCGCGTCTGGGGGCAGGTGAGCTTCAACGTGCGCGGCACGGTGGATCGATCCGGGGATTTGTATATTCCGCAGGTGGGCGCGGTGCATTTGGCTGGGCTGCAATTTTCTCAGTTGGACAGCTATTTGCGCAGCCAGTTGAGCCGGTACTTCCGCAACTTTGACTTGAACGCCAACATGGGCCAGTTGCGCTCCATCCAGATTTTTGTCGTGGGCCAGGCGCAGCGTCCGGGCAGCTATACCGTCAGCTCCATGAGCACGCTGGTCAACGCGCTGTTTGCCTCAGGGGGTCCGTCTGTGCACGGTTCCATGCGCGCTATTCAGGTCAAGCGCGGCAATGCGGTGTTGA
>DAHUZD010000171.1 GCA_027306745.1 Acidobacteriaceae bacterium | reverse complement strand
AACCAACAAAAGAAATGCGCATGCAGCGAGTATGCCCTCGCCTTGATCCTTGCATACCAGCAGAAGTTCTTCAATTGGGGCGTTGTTTTTGTCCGCGGCGGAAGCGCTCATCGATGGGTTGGCGGCCACTGAAGCCGGACTCCAGCGTGTGCCAGTATTGAATTTCCGACTCACCCATCTTCCAACACAGCAGAACCGTTTCCTCGCCGAGGCGGCAGGGAAAATCGAGCAGGCCCTTTTCGATGTCTTTCACCTGTACGCCGATGGCGTCAAGTTCCTGCAGAGTGTCCTTGACCTGTTGCACGGCCACCTCGCGCTCGGCGCGGCGGCGGGCCACCTGCGCAATCGGCACCAACATTCCGCCGTGCAAAAAAATGCGCTGCGTCAAGCTCTGCAAATCCTCTTCAACCCCCTCGGCGGTTTCACGCGCCTGCATGGCCCGCTTCATGAGTGACTCCAACACGGGAATCAACGTCTGCGCCTCGTCGAGTGAAAAGGTTTTCATGGATGCCGCTCCATCCCCCTGCTGGCATTATCCACGAATTTCCAGCATCCGATCCAGTGCCACGCGCGCCCAGTGCTTCACGTCGTCACTGACGCGAATACGATTTACCACCGTGCCCTCAACCAGATTCTCCAACGCCCAGGCCAGATGCTGCGGCGAGATGCGGAACATGGTCGTGCACAGGCAGCCAGCATCATCCAGCGTGATGACGTGTTTGCCCAGCGGAGCAAAGCGTTTGCCCAGCCGGTTCACCAAATGTATCTCCGTCCCCACGGCAAAGCTGGTTCCAGTTGGAGCCTCTTCGATCGTCCGAATAATCCGCTCCGTCGAACCAATCACGTCGGCCTTCTGGCAAACCTCCAAGCGGCATTCTGGGTGCACCACCACCTGAACGCCGGGAATCTTGGCACGGACGAGATCCACATGCTCTGGCAAAAAGCGCTGGTGCACGGAGCAATGCCCTTTCCACAAAATCACGCGCGCGGCACGCAGACGCTCCGGCGTTAGTCCGCCTTGAAGCTGATACGGATCCCAGACCACCATCTCCTGCGGAGCCAGGCCCAAGGCGTGCGCTGTGTTGCGTCCCAAATGCTGATCGGGCAAAAACAAAATCCTTTGACCGCGCGCGAAGGCCCAGCGAAACGCCGCCGCGGCATTAGACGAGGTACAGACCAGTCCGCCACGCTCGCCGCAAAAGGCCTTGATCGCTGCTGTCGAATTCATATACGTCAGCGGAATCAACCCGCCCGCTTCAGCACCGGTCAAGCCGGCAGCGGTCAGGCTGTCCCAGCATGCTTCCACCTGGGATATGTCGGCCATGTCGGCCATGGAGCATCCGGCATTGAGGTCGGGCAGAATTACCTGTTGGTGCGGCTGCGCCAAAATGTCTGCGCTCTCCGCCATAAAATGCACGCCGCAAAATAGGATGTACTTTCCTACCGCCTGCGATGCGATTTTGGACAGTTTGTAGCTGTCGCCCGTGGCGTCGGCAAAGCGGATGACCTCATCGCGCTGGTAGTGGTGGCCCAGAATAATGGCCTGCTTGCCCAACTTTGCGCGCGCCGCTGCGATGCGGCCGTCCATACTGGCATCGGGCAGTTCCAAATAATTGTCGAGGGTGCACTGCGTAGCCGCCTGCGTCGGCAGCTCTGCTTCAAGAACAGTCGTCATGGTTCTCCGCCTTCAGTTCTGCCGCAGCCGCTCCTTGGGGGAAGCGTCCACGCAAAACGGGGATGTTGAAAGCAACGGTTCAATTCCAGTTGCAGTGGCTTCGCTGCGTCTCCGGCCACTTCATGCCGGATGCGCCCAAACCACGGGGTTGTTGCAACGTTCCTTCCCGGCGACTCTTGCGTCTGTCGGGAACTCCAACTCTTCATTTGATTTTAATACGGAAGCAACAAACCTTCCACTGAGATCATCGGCACGCGCTGCTCATGCAAGAGCAGAAATGCCCCAACAGCAACGTAACGGCCCAAAGCCAGGCCTGCGTTTGTTTGCGGATTCGCGGCTGCGTATGATGAAGATGCATGAGTTTGGCCGACAGTATTTTCATCTTCACGCTCGCACTCATCATCTTCGGCCCCAAGAAGTTGCCGGAGATGGCGCGGCAATTGGGCAAGCTGGTCGGCGAGTTCCGCCGGGCCAGCAATGAATTCAAATTTCAGATTGAGGAAGAGTTGCGCCAGGCAGAACAACGTGAGCGCAAAGAGGCATCCGCACCGGCAGAACCCTCCATTCTGCCACCAAAAACGGACGCGCCTGCACCAACAGAACCCGCTCCGCTCACAGTGAACCCAGCCGCCGGTGCCGAGCCTCGCAATACCCTCAGCGCTTCGCAGGAAGAAGTACTGCCAGCACACTTTGCACAAACGGCGGAAAAACCCCATGCCTGAAATGTTGGAACGCGCCCGCAGCGCTGTAGTTGAACGCGCAGAACTGCCCGGCATGAGCCTGCTGGAACATCTGGAAGAGCTGCGCAAACGCCTGGTGCACTCGGTTGTATATGTCGTCATCGCGTTTTTTGTTGCGTATGGATTTCATGAGCGCATCGCCGCATTCATGATCGAACCCATCACGCAAGCGTTGGCCGCGCATCACATGGACACGCGCCTTGGTTATTTGAATCCAGTAGACCCATTTAATTTTTATTTGAAGATCGCACTTTTCGGCGGGCTGATTCTTGCCTCGCCATTCGTGCTGTATCAGCTTTGGCTTTTCATCGCACCGGGTCTCTATCAACGCGAGCGCCGGTACGTTGTGCCCTTCATGTTCGCCACCGTCGGCCTCTTTCTGGGCGGTGCGTATTTTGGCTACCGCTTCGTCTTTCCCGGTGCGTTGGAGTTTTTGATCGGCTTTGGCGCACAGTTCAAACCGCTGGTGACCATCGAAGAATATGAGAGTCTATTTCTCACGGTGATTCTTGGCTTGGGATTGATCTTTGAGCTGCCGATACTCGTCTTTTTTCTCGCGCTTTTCGGCATAGTCAACTCAAAATTTCTTTTGAAGAACATTCGCTATGCTATTTTGATTATTTTCATCATTGCGGCCATCATCACGCCCACGCCGGATGTGCTGACCATGTGTGTCTTTGCTGCGCCCATGCTGGTGCTTTACTTCATCAGCATTGGCGTCGCGCACATGGTGCACCCGGAACGCCGCAAACGCAATGTATAACCGGAGGCTGAATGCAACTGCGCTGGATTGCAAAATTTTTCGCACCAAGCATGGCGTTGGCCCTGGCAGCATCCCCTGCATTGGCGGCCTCGCACACGGCCAAGCACGTAGCGGAGCACGCGCCAGTCAACCTGGCCTCCACGCATTTCAATGGCAATCTGGCCTATGAGTATGCGGACAAATTCGTCGCCTGCGGTCCACGCTGGATCGGCAGTCCGGGTCACGTATGCGCAGAAAATTTTCTCAAGCAAACCTTCGCCAAAGACAATCTGGAAGAGGACACCTTTACCGCCAGCACGCCCATCGGCCCGCTCACGATGCATAACTATATCGTCCGCTTTCCGGGCAAGAAGGACGGGGTGATCGTCGTTGCCAGCCATTACGAAACCAACTACTGGCTGCGCAATACATCCTTCGTGGGAGCCAATGACGGCGGGGCGACCGTGGGCCTGCTCGTCGAGCTGGGCAATTTGCTGCGCGGAAGCACGCTGAATGGATACAGCGTCTGGCTCGTGTTTTTTGATGGCGAAGAGTCCATCCAATCCAAATGGACGGATCAGGATTCACTTTACGGCAGCCGCCACCTGGCCGCGCGCTGGGAGCGTGACGGCACTCTGAAGCGCATCCGGGCCTACATGCTGACGGACATGATCGGCGACAAGGATTTAGACATCTGCCGCGAGAGCAACTCCACGCCCTGGCTGGAGGATTTGATTTACAAAGCTGCGCAGCAGGATGGATACGCGCAGTATTTTTTTGAAAACAGCAATTTTGTTGAAGATGACCAGCTTCCATTTGTGAAGCGCGGTGTGCCCACTGCGGACATCATCGACATCGACTATGGCCCGCGCAGCATGATGCACCCGGACGGCTACCACCACACGCCCGAAGATACGATGGACAAGATCAGCGCGCACAGCCTGACCGTCTCCGGCCAAACCGTACTGACAACGATCCACCTTCTTGATCAACGCTAACCGTGGCCTGACTGCGGTTCATAGCGACCGGCTGCGAATGCGCTGTGCGAGTTCCCCGCCCACTCCGCAGAACTCGGCGTGGATTTCTTCTGCGCGCCGCAGTGCTGTGTCAATGTTGGGCAAAACATTTTCCCGGCCCACATGCGCAAGAAAATCCGCTTGTTCCAGCATGTGCGCCGGTTGATCTAAAGCTCCACACAGCAGCAGTGTCCGTCCGGAATTCTTCAGCCGCTCCGCCAGCTTTTCCAACGCATGCATTCCCGTCGCATCAATGGCCGTCATATTGCGCAGCCGCACGATCACAATCGCCGCAAATCCGCTCAGGTCCGCCGTAGCTTCCAACAGCTTGTCCGTCGTGCCAAATAAAAATGGCCCGTGAATGCGCAGGATGGTCACATGCTCCGGTACCGGCTTGTCCTGTAAAACATGAGCGCGACCTTCGCGGATGTATTCCTCCGTCACCCTGGAGACGGTTGTGGTCTCGGCTATGCGATGAATATAAAGCAGCGCCGCCAGCACCATGCCCACCTCCACCGCAACCGTCAGATCCGCCAGCACTGTCAGCAGAAATGTTGCAGCCCAGACGCTAATGTCTGCCCAGGACAAGCGCCAGATGGCCGCGATATCCCGCCACTCGCCCATTTTGTAGCAAACAACCATCAACACCGCTGCCAATGTGGCCAACGGCACAAAACGCGCCAAGGGGGCAGCCGCCAGCAGTAGAACCAATAGCGTCAAAGCATGGACGATGCCCGCTACCGGACTTTTGGCGCCAGCACGAATGTTCGTTACAGTCCGTGCCACAGCGCCCGTTGCCGGCATGCCTCCAAACAACGGCGAGGCGATGTTGGCAATGCCCTGCGCCACCAGCTCAACGTTGGAGTTGTGCCGGGTTCCGCTTCGGCCGTCTGCAACCATGGCCGAGAGCAAACTCTGTACTGCTGCCAGCAAAGCTACGGTCATCGCTGCGGGCAACAAGGGGAGAATCTGGCTCGCGTGCAATGCAGGCAGAATGATCCGGGGCAGCCCAGATGGAATACCTCCATAACGGGAGCCAATTGTTTCCACAGGCCAATGCAACCCAGCAGCCACCGCCGTACATACAACCATGGCAGCAATGGAGCTCGGGATGCGTCGCGTCCAACGAGGAAGTAACAGCAAAACGACCAGAGTTGCCAGAGATAGCGCCAGCGCTGGCATTGTCATGGTCGGCAAACTGTGCGCGATGGCGGCCATGCGCGCAAGAAAGGCACTGGGCGTCACTCCCATGCGCAGGCCAAAAAACTCTTTGATCTGTGTGGAGGCAATCAAAATTGCAATGCCGTTCGTAAAGCCAACCGTCACAGGACGCGGTATGTATTGCACCGCTGCCCCCAACCCAGTCAGACCCATAACGATCAGGATGCAGCCAGCCATCAACGTCACCAGCGCCAGACCGGACACGCCGTACTTGGCCAGAATGCTGGCGATGATGACAACGAATGCCCCTGTCGGTCCGCCAATCTGCATCCGGCAACCGCCCAGGGCAGAAATCAAAAATCCGGCTACGATCGCCGTGTAGAGGCCCGACTGCGGAGGCAGCCCGGCGGCTATGGCAAAGACCATCGCCAGCGGCAAGGCTACGGAGCCAACGGTAATGCCAGCCAGCAAATCCGCACTAAAATCTGCACGCGTGTATTGGCGCAGACACTGTACTGAAGCCGGCATCCATTGGAGGTTGCGCTTCACCGGCGCACCTTCTCCGCACGTCCCAGCGCCTTCAGCGTGGCCAGGGCCTCGTTCATGTGTGCATGAAAATACCGGCGCATCAGATCTAGAACATCGATGATGAGCGGGTCTCGCACGCTGTAGAAAACCTGATTGCCATCCTTGCGGCCCACGACGATATTCTTTGCGCGCAACACGGCAAGGTGCTGCGAAGCATTCGCCTGTTCAATCCCCAGCCGACCGATCAGTGTGCCCGCGGAGAGTTCTCCGTCCCGCAACTGCTCCACAAGGGCAATGCGTGTGGGATGCGCCAGAGCCTGAAAAAAATCTGCCTTGAATTGTCGGAGAGACTCTTGCATGTTCGCATTTTAGCATATTCGATATTTCTAATATGACGAGCTATCCATATCCGACACTGCGATACCATCAGCCTATGTTTCTGCACGAACCTGGATGGCTGTGGGTGGTCTTGCATCTTGTGCTGGCCGCGCTCTTCTGCGCGGATGGATGGTTGCGCCGTGGCGCGCGTGCAGGCGACGACCGCGCTACCACCCTCCATGCTGTTTGGGCCACAGTATTGTGGATTGCCGCTGCACTCTTGTTCGCCGGCCTGATTTATCACGCTTTGAACCGGCAGGCAGCCACGGAATATCTGGCCGGCTATGGCATGGAAGAAGCACTGAGCATCGACAATCTATTTGTCTTTTTGGTGCTCTTTCGTTCTTTACACTTGGACGTTCAACAACAGCGCCGCATTTTTTTCTGGGGATTGGCTGGGGCGTTCTTCCTGCGTGCTTGTGCAATCGCTGCTGGCGTCTCCATTTTTCGGAAATTTTTCTGGGTACAGATCTGTACAGGTGGTTTTTTGATCGTGACCGCTGTGCACATGCTGGCCGCCCGCAGGCAACCGCAGAAGCCATCTTGGATGGGCAGGCTGGCGCAGATGTTGGGATTGAAGGTTGCATCGCGGCAAAAGAGCCGAGGTCAGTATCCGTGGAGGAAAAGAGAGTTTCTGCTGACGTTGCTCTTCGTGCAGATCGTGGACCTGCTTTTCGCTATGGATTCGATCCCGGCCGTACTGGCGGTGACACACAACCTTTTTATCGTCTACGCCTCCAACATTTTTGCCGTCGCAGGAATGCGTGCGCTTTACTTTGTCATTGCAGGTTTTCTGGAACGACTTTCCCTGTTGCACTATGGTCTGGGTGCGATTCTTCTGCTGGCGGGGGCCAAACTCCTGCTGGCACCGATATGGACAGTCTCAGCCACCGCTACTCTTGCAGCGCTAGGGTTCATCCTAGCGGTAACGGCTGGAGCTTCCCTGCTGCATGGACCGAGCAGCAAGCACTCCGTTCGCCGCTGAATCGAATGCGACAAAGCGAACCTGTCCAGCCTGGATGCACGAGTGCAACGGCTGCCCTGCGTGCTTCGCAGGAAAATCTGTGCGCGCATGCGCCCCGCGCGACTCCTGCCGGGCCAGCGCCGCTGTGGCGATCAGGCTCGCAACGCTGTGTAGATTGCGCAATTCGATGCTCTCACGTGTGCTGGCAGGTGGAAGTTTTGGATCCATCGCTTGCAGCATGTTCAGCATGCGATTCAAACCATCGGCATCCCGCAGCAAACCAGCATTGCGCCACATGCCTTCTCGAATCGCAGTGCGCAGCGGCAAACAGTCGGCTTGCGCACCGGCAGCCTTCGCGCTGTCATCAACGGCAAGCATCCGCGTAGGCAGTTTCGATGCGCTCATTTTTGCTTGTTCGGCACGCATGGCCTCGCCTGCGCGCGCGCCAAATACCAGCCCCTCCAGCAGAGAGTTGCTGGCCAGACGGTTGGCGCCATGCACGCCGGTGCATGCGACCTCACCAGCCGCGTACAGGCCGGGCAAAGAAGTTCTTCCGTCCAAATCTGTGCGCACGCCCCCCATTAAATAATGTGCAGCGGGACGCACAGGGATCAAGTCGCGTGACAAATCCAATCCATGCTGGTGCAAAAATGCGGAGATGCCCGGAAAACGCTCGGCCAAATCCAGCCCTTGAATATGCCGCATATCCAGATAGACGGGCAGCATTTCTCCAGCACTGCCTCCCATGCCTTCCTGCGCGATGGCGCGCGCCACCACATCGCGCGGAGCCAGTTCTTCCAACGCGTGATAGCGGCTCATAAACCGCTCGCCGCGATGATTGCGCAGCCAGGCCCCTTCGCCCCGCAGCGCCTCTGAAAGTAAAAAGCGCGGAACTCCTGGCAGGCTCAACGCTGTGGGATGGAACTGGTAGAACTCCATGTCGGCAATCTCTGCGCCTGCGCGCGCCGCCATGGCAATGCCGTCGCCGGTAGCCACGCTGGGATTGGTGGTGTCGCTATAAACCTGCCCAGCCCCGCCGCTGGCCAAAAGAATCGTTCGTGCGGTCACAGAAAATCGTTTGCCATCGCGGCCCAGTAGCGTAATGCCAGCCACGCGGCCATCCTGGACGATCAGCTCCGCCGTAATCGTCCACTCCAGCAAATGAATGTTTGCATGTGTGGCGGCGTGATGCAGCAGTGCGCGGCCAATCTCGCGGCCTGTGGCGTCGCCGTGAGCGTGCAGAATGCGTGGCTGGCTATGCGCGCCTTCACGCGTCAGCATCAACTCGCCCTGCATGCGATCAAATTCAGTTCCCCACTCCAGCAGCTCTTGCACTCTCTGTGGGCCTTCGCGCACAAGAAGCTCCGCTGCTGGCGGAAAAACCAGACCGTCTCCCGCAGCCAGTGTGTCTTGAAAATGCAGCGAGACATCCTGCTCGCCGCCCATGGCGACGGCGATGCCGCCTTGTGCATATTGCGTGTTGGATTCTGAAGCGGCTTCTTTGGTGACGACCAGCACATTGCCCGCCTGCGCCAAGGTAATGGCTGCGCGCAACCCGGCAATTCCAGCACCAACAACGACAGAATCGAATTGCGAAGGAACGTCCACCGATTCGAGACTAGCACGGCACGTACAGCGATTGCGATAGCACCCATCACAGGCCCGCAGCGCCAACCGAGAAAGCATCTCTGCGTCTGCGATACGATGGAATCATCGTGGCAAGCATTCCCGTCCAAACCGCTGGTGGCAACTACTCTGTGCGCGTGCAGCCCGGCCTGCTGCAAAACCTGTCGACGCATTTGCGCAAAACCGGCCTGGCCCATGGCAAAATCTTCGTTGTCACCACGCCGGAGATTTGGAAGCTGTGGGGCAAGGCATTTCTAGCGTCCTTCGCCAAGCAGCCGACGAAGCCAGAGATTTTATTTCTGCCCTCTGGCGAACGGCACAAGCGCCTTGCCTCCATAGAAAAGCTAGCCGACGAGATGGTGGAACGAGGCGCGCGCCGCGATTCTCTACTGGTCGCCTTTGGCGGAGGCGTAGCTGGCGACCTGACGGGATTTCTCGCTGCCATCTATATGCGTGGCATTCCCTACGTGCAGGTGCCCACCACCTATCTGGCACAAATTGATTCCTCTGTGGGTGGAAAAACCGGCGTCAATCTGCGCACG
This sequence comes from Acidobacteriaceae bacterium, assembly GCA_027306745.1. Lineage (GTDB taxonomy): Bacteria > Acidobacteriota > Terriglobia > Terriglobales > Acidobacteriaceae > JAJZCX01. Next base: position 941 of record DAHUZD010000171.1, on the reverse strand, counting down.
GGAAAAAATCTGATTGGCAGCTTTCATCAGCCAGCCGTCGTGCTCACGGATCCCAGGCTGCTCAAAACGTTGCTGCCACGAGAATTGCGCGCAGGCATGGTGGAGAGCATCAAAGCCGCCGTGCTCGGCGACGGAGCCTACTTCCAGTGGCTGGAAAAAAATTGCAGCACGATGCTGCGCGGCGACATCGATGCATTGACGCAGGCCATTCATGTATCTGTGCGCATCAAGGCGCGCATTGTCAGCGCAGATGAGCGGGAGTCGGGCCAGCGCATGTTGCTCAACCTAGGCCATACCATCGGCCATGCCATTGAAGCGGCCACGCAATATCGCAAGCTGCTGCATGGCGAGGCCATCGCCTGGGGCATGATCGCCGCCGGGCGGCTGGCTGTTGCGCGCGGTGCCTGGCAGGCAGCGGATGCCGCGCGTGTGGAGCGTCTGCTCTTCCGACTGGGTCCGTTGCCAAAATTTTCCGTCACCCCGCAACGTCTGCTGCAATTGACTGATGCAGACAAAAAGAATCGCTCTCATACGCGCAATTTTGTTCTGCCCGTCAAGCTGGGCCGAGCGATTGTGGTCACCGATGTCACGGCAGAAGAGATGCTGGCCGCCATCCGCAGCATGATGCAAACTGTGCAGGAATTGGGAGTGTGAAGATGTCTGCACCGGGAGCACAACCGCAGGGAGCGGCCACTGAGCAGAGCGCCAGCGCTGCCGTGCAATCCATGTTCAACACGATTGCGCCCAGCTATGACCGACTCAATCACATCCTCTCCTGCAACATGGACCGCCTGTGGTGGCGGCGAACGGCGCGGGCATTCCGCCCAGTTTTGCAGCAGCCCGAGGCGCAAATTATCGATCTCTGCTGCGGCACTGGTGATTTGACGCTGGCGCTGTTGCGGCATCGTCCGAAGACGGGTGCCCCCGTACTGGCCATCGAC
>DAHUZD010000170.1 GCA_027306745.1 Acidobacteriaceae bacterium | reverse complement strand
TGAGCCGGGCGACCAGCGGCTGGAGTTGCTCGCCGGTCTTGGGTAGCACGAAGGCACCCGCCTCTGCGTCCCAGTTCAGCTTGAAACTGGTGGAGAGAGCGGAGATCCAGATCTGCCGCACCGGACTGTTGGGTGTGATGACAAACTTGGCCGGAGGCTCGTCAAAGACGACATTCAGCACGCCGTTCTGTTCCTCGGCTTCAAACTCGGCCTGATCTTCGGCGCGAATGAGCGCCTGCTTGAGCGCTGCAATGGCCGACTCCGCATTGCGGCGAAACTCCAATTCATCCTGCATGGCACAAGTGTATCAAGCCATTTTAGAAAGGAATGTCGTCGTCGGTGATTTCGGTGGCCTGGGAGTATTCCTGTGCCGGGCCGCTTTGGTCAAAGGAGGCGGTGTTGGAGCGCGAGTATCCGCTGCCGCCGCTTTCGCCTTCGCCCTTGCCGGAGAGCAGCGAGAGATCGTTGACGATGATCTCCGTGCGATATTTCTTTTGGCCGGTGGTCTTGTCGTCCCACGACGAGGTTTGCAGGCGGCCTTCAATGTAAAGTTTGCTGCCTTTTTTCACGTAGTCGCGGATGATCTCTGCCGTGCGCTGGTAGGCGACCAGATTGTGCCACTCGGTGCGATCCTGCCAGTTGCCGGTCTTGTCTTTGAAGCGCTCACTGGTGGCGATGGAGAACGTGGCGACTTGAACGCCGCTGGGGGTGGACTTGATCTCCGGGTCTTTGCCGACGTTGCCGAGAAGAATGACTTTGTTGACGCTCTTGGCCATGACCGATTCGCTCCGTCAAATAGGGTTTCGCTGAGCATAGCAGATGCGGTGCGCTGCGTGCATCTGCCGAGTAGGTTAGCGGCTAGCGCGCCGGTTGCGTAGCCATTTGGCCGCGCCCAGCGTAAACAGCATCAGGCCAAAAGGGCAGTTCATCAGGCAGAGGATCATGGCGATCCAGCCGATATTGGTGTGTGGCCCATAGATGCCGACGCCGCCAAAGACCGTCCAGGCAGCCAGCCCGGCCAGTGCGCCACTGAAAAGAATCCAGAAGCCTGAGCGCAGCAAGGTGCGCGTGCCATCGTCGGCTGGGGAGCGTGTGCCCGGGCGTGCGGTTTGTTCCATGGGAGTCTCCATCAACGCCACCCAGCGAGCATTGCGTAGACCACCACGCCGGTTACTGACACGTACAGCCAGATGGGTAAGGTGAAGCGCGCGATGCGGTTGTGTTGGGGGAATCGTCCGCTGAGGGAAAAGTAAAACGTGATCAAAATCATCGGCAGCACGACGACCGAGAGCAGCACATGCGTGAGCAGGATCGAAAGATAGACGGTGCGAATGGCGCCGTGGCCGGGGAAGCGCGTCTCTCCATGCAGCGCGTGGTGCGTAATGTAGCTGGCCAGAAACAGGCTGGAGAAGACAAAGGCCGTCAGCATGGAGCGGCGATGTGCGGCGATGCGTCGACTGCGGATCATCGCAAAACCAACGACGAGCGCCACGGCGCTACACGCATTGAAGACCGCATTGCAGGCGGGTAGAAAGCGCAGACGCATTGCAAACGCTGGGGGCGCATGATGCACATACAGCAGCCAGAGCAAAAAAACCGTAGCCGCTGCGCTGAGGGCCAGAATGCCGGCGATGGGGCCGCGCGTGTTCGGAGTGATTTCCATTTCCATCTGCGGCGCGCTCCTATGCGGCGGGCTTGTTGGTTCTGCGGTTCACAATGGCCCACGATGCGGCGAAGGCCACGGCGCAGAAGCCGAGGCTGACGATCAAATTAACGGCAGGCGAAAAATCCGTGGGCTGCGCGGGGAACAGTCCGTTGCGCAGCGCGTCCACAGTGTAGGTGAGCGGATTGGCGAGCATGATCCAGCGCAACCAGCCGCTGGCGCCATTGGCCGGAAACATGGAGCCGGAGAGCAGCCAGAGCGGAATCAAAATGATGTTGATGACCGCATGAAAGGCCTGCGTGGAGTCCATGGGCCAGGCAATGGCAAAGCCCAATGCCGTCAGCGAAAATGAGGCGAGCACGATGACCGCCATGCTGTAGAGAATTCCGGCGAAGCTGGTGTGCACGCCAGCCAGTGGAGCGAAGACCAGAAATACCCAGCCCTGAATCGCGGCCAGTGTCGCGCCACCGAGCACCTTGCCCAGCACAATCGCCGAGCGACGAATGGGTGCGGCCAGCACGGAAAGCAAAAATCCCTCATTGCGATCTTGGATCAGCGACATCATGCTGAAGATGGCCGTGAAGAGCACGATCATCACAATCGCTCCGGGATAAAAGTAGCCGAGATAGTGCGCGGAGATTCCCTGATCCGCCGTGGCAGCCGCGCCCGGAACAGCGTGGCGAAAACTATTGGCGAAGCCAGAGCCGAGCACCACCCAGAAAAGCAGCGGCGAGGCGATGACGCCGACCACGCGGGCCTTTTGCCGGTAGAAGCGCACCAGCTCGCGCAGCCACAGGGAGTAGGCCGGGGTCCAAACACTGGCGCTGGCCAGGTTGGATGAATGCGTTTGCGCGGGAAGAGTTGCGGTCGCCATTAGTGTTTCTCCTTGCGCGGGGTGGGTGTGCCCGCCGCGTCGGGGTTGGCATCCGTCCAAAAGCGATGGCCAGTGCGTTGGATGAAGACATCCTCCAAGCTGGGTCGCGCCACGGAGACGCCTTCAATTTCGCCAGGGAATGCCTCCACCACATCGGTCAAAAAGCGGTGGCCGTGCTCGCGTTCCAAGCGCACGGTTGCGCCCACCACAGCGGTAGTCACGGAAAAGCGCTGCTGCACCTTTTGCGCCAATTGCGCCGCGGCCCAGGGGCTGACGGTTTCCAGTTGCACAACGTCGCCGCCGATTTGCGCCTTCAACTCCGCAGGCGCGCCGAGTGCAACCAGTTTGCCGCTGTTCAAAATCGCCAGCCGGTCGCAGTGCTCGGCTTCCTCCATCAGATGCGTGGTTACCAGCACGCTGACGCCTTGCTCATCACGCAGAATGCGCAGGTACTGCCACAGATCGCGGCGCGCGCCGGGGTCCAGGCCCGTCGAGGGTTCGTCGAGCAGCAGCAGCGCGGGCGAGTGAATCAGCCCCTTGGCCAGTTCTACGCGGCGTTGCTGCCCGCCTGAAAGGGTTTCGACCAAATCGCCTGCACGGTCGCTCAAGCCCACGCGTGCCAGCACCTGCTGGGAACGTTGTTTGAGCAGCGCGCCGCTCAAGCCGTATAGGTGCCCCTGATGCATCAGATTTTCGGCTACGGTCAACTTCAAATCCAAACTGCGCGCCTGAAAGACAATGCCCGAGGATTGCCGTGCGCGTGTCGGCTCTGTGGTCACGTCGAAGCCGGCAATGCGCGCGCTGCCGCCGGAGGGCATCATCAGCGTGGAGAGAATGCGGAAGAGCGTGGTTTTGCCGCTGCCGTTGGGGCCGAGCAGGCCGAAGATTTCGCCGGGCTGTACGGTGAAGCTGAGGCCATCCAACGCGCGGCGCGTGCCATAGTCATGCGAAAGATTTTCCAACGCAATGGCGGGTGCACCTGTGCCGGTTTGTGCGGCGGGCCGTTCGGCCTGCGCTGGAGATTCTAGAGTGGTCATGGCAATACTCCCTTGGTCTGTGCGTCGAGCATGAGCAACGCGAAGAGCAGCGGTAGATAAATCACGCTGGCTTTGAGCAGCGTGCGTGCGCAGGCGCGTGTCTGGCCTAGTTCCG
>DAHUZD010000168.1 GCA_027306745.1 Acidobacteriaceae bacterium | reverse complement strand
GCGGAAGACAAATACATCGCGATCCTTATACTCGGCTTCCTTCACAGCTTCGTGAATGGACATCGCGTTTTTCGCCACAGAGTCCTTGGATGGAATTACATGCAGTTCAGCGGCAAGATCGTGCCCATTCAACGCTGGCTTCGATGCGGGTTTTGCCTTGGCTCCAGCTTTGCCGGAGGCAGCCAACTCCGCCGTCACTTCTTTGCCATGGCGGTGCGCGTCGATTTTGCGTCCCTTGCTGCGGAGCGCCTGCTTCTCCACCTTCTCCAGTGCAGCGCGCAGCGCCGTACCGGAGTCTGAAGCCTCCGCCAGGCCAACGATCATTTGCAGCTTGGTTTTTACGGCGACTTCAACAGCATGACCATATTTCTCTTGTGAAATGGTTACATGCGCGCTGGCGCTGCGGCCCACAACTTTTTCAATACGGCTCAAACCCTCGTCCGCCATGGCCCGCAATCCCTTGGTGATCTTCTGCCGCCGTCCTGTAAATTCCGCCTGCATGAACTTCTCCTTGCTGGTGTGTGCTCTTCGTTAGCAGTGCTGTTCTCTGTGGATTGATGATGACAGACTGCGGTGCAGTTCAGCAACCTGGCCAGAATGCATCAACTGCGCACGCGCCGCTGATGCGTGCTGGGAAGGCCCATGTCCTCGCGGTATTTGGCCACAGTGCGGCGGGTGACATTGATGCCCTGTCCGCGCAATGCCAGCGCAATCGCGTCATCGGTCAACGGCTTGCTGCGGTCTTCTTCTTCGATCATCTTTTTCACTTTGCGCTTTAACAGCAGCAAGGGTGTCTCCGCGCCCTCTGGCCCATTGACGCCTTCAGAAAAGAAAAATCGCAGCTCGAACACGCCTTGTGGCGTGTGCACATATTTATTCGCTACGGCCCGGCTCACCGTGGATGGATGTACGCCAATCTCCTCGGCCACTTCCTTGATCATCATGGGATGCAAAGCCTCAACGCCACTCTCCATAAACTCTTGCTGGCGGTGAACAATGGCCTCGCAGGTGCGCAGAATCGTATTTCGCCGTTGCTCAATATTGCGCATCAGTTGAATAGCAGAGCGGTAGCGCTCCTACACGTAGTCGCGCACATCGCGGTCGGCTCCGCCTTGCGTAATCATGCGCCGGTAGCCTTGGTTCAGGCGCAGCGTGGGCAGATCATCCTCATTCATCACAACCACGTATTCCCCGTCTCGTTTGACAAAGGCGACGTCCGGCTCGATCAGCCGCGCCTCTTCACGGTTGTAGCGACGTCCGGGTTTAGGATCCAGGCTGCGGATCAAATCAATGGCGGCCTGCACCTGTGCCTGTGAACTGCCGGTCAGCTTGGCCATCTCCCGCAAATCGCGCTTCTGCAGATGCGGCAGGTGCTCCGCGATAATTGTGCGTGCCAAGGCGTCGATCGTCTCAGCCTCGCTGTGCGCAAGCGCCTCTTGCACGCCTTTTTGCAGAAGAGCTGAGTTGCTTGCCGCCGCTCCAGCCGCCGAGAGCAGAGCCGCTTCATGCCCGCGCTGGTCAAGCTGAATCAACAGGCACTCGCGCAGATCGCGCGCTGCAATTCCTGCCGGGTCAAATCCGCGCACGACGCGTTGAGCCTCTGCCAGTGCGCTGCGCATGGCAGCGGGATACTCTTCTGCCGCCTTTTCTTTGAGAATCGCCGGCGTTTCCGTGGACGCGGCGTGCGTCGCGGCCTCTGGCGCGTGAGCCGATAATTCCTCGGCCAGCGAAGCGAGCAGTTCCGCCTCACTCGCCGTCAAATATCCATCCTCGTTCAGATTGCCGATGATGAGTTCCGCCGCTTCATGCACTTCAGGCTTCAGATGCAGCGGACCCAACTGCCACAGCAGATGATCGGTCAGTGTACTGGGCTGCGAAAGAAAATTTTCAAATGAGGGACGGTCATCGCTCTCTCCGCCGTCCGGCGAGCGAAAACCAGGGTCAAGATAATCCTGGAAATATGAACCGAAATCAATCTCGTCAAATGGATCGCGCTCGGCCTTGGGAATCTCTGTGGTCTCGGCAGGTGCATCTTCTGCGCCCTGCACTTCATCCAGCACCGGCGCACTTTCATCCAACTCTTCCAGCACGGGATTCTCAACGATCTCCGCGTTGATCATCTCCTTCAATTCCATTTTGTTCAGCGCCAGCACGCTGACCATCTGCACCAGGCCCGGCGTCAACACCTGCTTCTGCGAAACTTTTACGTTGAGTTTTTGCTGGAGAAATGACATGTGCGCCCTTAGAACCTTCGTTCTCAAATGCCTTCAGTTTACATGCGATGGGAGAAGAAAATTCAGCACACACATCCGTGCCGTGCAGAGACAATCACCACTCAATCGCCAAACGTGAAACTCTCGCCCAAATAAACCCGTTTCACATCCGGGTCGCGCCCCAACTCCTCGGGCGTGCCCGTGCGGAATATCTTTCCTTCATTAATGATGTAGGCGCGATCCGTCACCGAAAGCGTTTCGTGCACATTGTGGTCGGTAATCAGAATGCCATAACCGCTGGCCTTTAGGTCAAAAATAATCTCCTGCAGGTCATGCACGGCGATGGGATCGATGCCGGAGAATGGTTCATCGAGCAAAATGAAGCGCGGATCGATGCAGAGGCATCGCGCAATTTCCACGCGCCGCCGCTCACCGCCAGAGAGCGCGTAACCATGCGTCTTGCGCACATGGCCCAGGTTCAACTGCTCGATCAGCTTCTCCATGCGCGTGCGGCGCTGCTCCCATCCGCCAGGCTGCGTCTCCAGTACGGCAAGAATGTTTTCTTCGACGGTGAGCTTGCGAAAGACGGATGGCTCCTGCGGCAGATAGCTGATGCCGAAATTTCGCGCGCGCAGATACATCGGCAGGCGGGTGATGTCAGTATCATCGACCAGTACGCGGCCAGCATCCGGCTGAATCAGGCCAACGATCATATAAAAACTCGTCGTCTTGCCTGCGCCGTTGGGGCCTAGCAAGCCCACAACCTCGCCTTGATGAATCTCCAGGCTCACACCGCGCACCACCTGCCGCCCGCGATACGTTTTGGCCAAATGATCCGTCGAAAGTTTCTGCATTTACTTCTGCACCCGCGTCACGGCTGTAGTTGGCTGCTGACCGCCTAGAATCTGCACCGTGTTCTGCTCCGATGCAAAGACCAGTTCTCGCCCGGTTAAGGAGCCTTGCGCAGCATCCACCAAAAGCGGCGGCTGCTGTTGCGTGCCAGTCAGAACAAATCGTCCGTCAGAAGCAGTGTAGACGATCTGCTCGCCCGTTCCCTGTCGGCCCGGCTGCGTCAGCCGAACATGGCCCAACGCCACAAACCGCTCAACAGAGGATTGCCCGGAGAAATCGCCTGCCACAGAAGATTGTGTTGCTCCACTCGCCGCCGGTTCCGGCTCCAGATATAAATCCATCGCGTCAGCCTGCAACTGACCCGTCTGCAGGGTGGCCGTCACCGCTCTGGACCAGTGCGCCTTGCGCTCCGCACCGGAGTACAGCAGGCGATCTCCTGTGACGTTCACCGGCATCGCTGCCGTGGAGGCGCGCGCTCCCGGCGGCTGCGCCTGCACAAAAGTTCCATGCACGGCGGCGGCTCCCGCAGCGCCCGATGCAACAATCTCCTGCTGGGCTTGTAAAAAAATCAGCGTGGGCGCTTCGATCACATCCGCGCCTTGCCACAAGCGCACATGGCCGAAAAAATCCGCCTCCTGCTGCGGCTGTCGCAGCAATGCATGATCCGCAACAATGTGCGTCGCTGCGTCTGCGCCATGGCCGGAAGCCTTTGCGCCACGCAACAGACCGTCACTCTGCGTGTTGCCCAGCAGTGTTGCTTGCACTCCGTCCGTCGCGGTCATCTCGCCTGTGGCCCGGTTCCATTGCATCGCCTGCGCGACCATTTCCATCGAAGCATCTTCATAGTGCGGGTTGCCCATCAGGGTCAAGCTTTGTGCCGCAGCCGCATAGACTGCCTGCGCAGCGGTCACAGTTGCAGGGCTGGCATGCATCTGTCCCTTCGACTGCCCAACCGATGTGCCGGGAATCGACCGCAGAACCACATGGCCCAACTGCACCGCCGATTGCAGCGTGCTGGCATCGAAATTCATTCCGGGTTGATCGGCGGACCGTTCCGCAGGCGGCTGCGCCGAAAAGAGAGCCGTCAATGTATCGCCCGTGCTGGAGTTCACCGCGCCATCGGCTGCAACGCTACGCACCTCAGTTGAACCAGCGCCATCCAGCCGCGTCAATTGGTTGCCTCCGGAAAATTCTGCCGTCAGGTGTTGTCCACGCAACGTCCAATCATCAGCGGTTGGTGCAGATGACTTCTGTTGGGCCAAGTGCCCAGCCGCTGAGCTTTGGTGCATCTCCGCATCGCCCGCCGCTACAGCCCGGAGCAGTTGCGCATGGCCGTCATGGCCCGTGGTGAAGTCCAGTGTCAACTGCCGCGCATTCATCGCTCTTGCCAGCGGCGCAGCGCCAGTGATTTTTTGCTGCACATGCACATTGTGCTCCAACATCGCCTGCTGCAAATGGCCGGTGCTGTCAAAGTTCCACTGTGCCTGCTGGGCAATCGCGTGCGTGTTTTGCAATTTTTGCCGCATGTCCATTTGCACGTCCCCGGCAAAATGTGCTGCCTGCGGACGGCTCTCTGCATCCAGCGCCGCCACCATCGATTCGGCAGATACTGCTGCTCCGCTGGTGTTGCGATAACGCACTTGCCCCTGCGCGTGAATGTTCTCCAAACTATTGTCGGCGCGCAGCAGCAGCGTTGCCGCCTGCGCCGATGCATGCTCTGCCGCGCCAGCATACTGCGCATTCTGCAACTGCACCTGGCTCCCTTGCTGGTCATACAACGCGCGTGCTGCATAAATCCACGCCCAGCCACGTTGCGTGTGCACATGCAGAGCCACTTTGGATTGCAGCAGCAATTGATTCTTTTTTCCGTCATAAATGGCGCCAACGGCCTGGCCCTGCCCTTGCGGCAGATCGAAGGCAACCAACCCACCCGCCACGGCCTGGTCCGTTTTCTGGTTAAAGACCAGATCATGCGTCACTGCACGAACGGTGTGCTGCGCGCTGGCTGTACCTGTGCCACTGGTTGCGTGCAACTCCAGATGTGCCTCACCGGCTGAGCGCACAATGCCCGTCTGCGGATCATACTCAAATTGATCGCCTGCAACGGTGTTGGAACTGCCATCCTTGGGATTGAAAATTTGAATGCGCACATCATGCAGAACGGCGTGGCCGCCCGCGCGATATTGCAAAGCATTGGCCGCGTGCAACGTAAATACCGTGCGGCCCTGCTCTGTTTTTGAAAATGTGAACCCTTCGCTGGATTGCTGAATCTGCACGCCCAGCCGTGCAGGCAAATCGCGCGCAATATGCCGCGTCTGCCAGCGCATGTAGCCCAGCGCAGCCAGAATCGCCGCCACCACCAACACCACCAGCGCCACCAACAACACGCGGAGCCGTTCCACCGTCCAGCGCATAGATGTTTCGATTCTCTCACCTCGCAGGCCGGTCGCGTGCGGCAGACACCGCCGTGCAATTTATATCGCGACTGCCTACAATCACCCTATGGCCGACCCGCTCTACTTCAGCCTTTGGTTCCCCAGTCTTCGCCTTGAACAGTTGCAGATACACCTGACCAGCGTGCTGCGCCAATTGCCCTCACCTCAGGTGCATGCGGCCACCGTCTATGCGCTGGATTGGCAGCAGGCTCCCACCTTCCAGCGAGTTTATGGCAACGAGTCCACTGGCGCTGTTCCGCCAGAGGAGGCCGTGGCCGAGGCTTTGGAATTTCTCCATGACGATTACGCCTATGAGTTCGAAACCCGCTGGAAGCTTTGGATGCCAGAGGGCGACGGACTGCTCGACACACTCTGGCGCGAACAGGAGCTTCCACTGCGCATCGTGGCCTTTGGCCCGGAGTTTGATGAGGGCTGCTACCAGCAGCAGGGACACATCCGCATCGACATCGGCCTGGACACACCCTTCCTGTGCGAAGAGGTTCCTCTGGATGAGGAGGGCCAAAAACGCTTGCAGCAAAATGTGCTTCTGCTGGTGGCGCTCACCAAGGCGGTGGAAAAGAATTGCGGCGCGGAGACGCGCCTGTTGTGGACGGAAAGCGAAGACAACATGGCCAGCAAGTTGATTGCGCGCTTGCAGAAATTAAATTAAAGCACGGGCTGCCGTCTACCGATACAACAGCCTGCTACCAAGCGAATAGCAGCTTCATTACAGCCATACATGCAGGGATGTGTCATTCTGAGCGACATAGTGAGCAAAGAATCCAGATGGGGATCGCAGCATCGACTCAGCGCAATCTCTCTGGATTCTTCGTCGTCTGCTACGCAGTACTCCTCAGAATGACTCGGGGTTAGATCGAAGCCAACTCGGAGAAGTCCGCGGCCCAGCGCACCGCAGCCACCGTGCGCGCCAGCAATGCCAACCGGTTCGCGCGCAGTTTCTCATCCTCCACCATCACCATCACGGAATCGAAAAAGGTATTCAACGCAGGCTGCAATCCTGCAATCGCCGCAATCACTTCGCTGTATTTTTTGGCGCGATAATTTTCCTGGATAGACTTCTCCAACGCTGTCACCTGACGCGCCAGTTCTTTTTCCGCAGCATCTTGCAACAGCGTATCCACTTCGCGCTGCTCATACTGAATGCCCTTTTCTTTGGCCTGCCGCAGAATGTTGGATGCGCGCTTCAGCAACTCCGCCACAGCCAGCACCTCTGGCGAACCGATCGCATCATTCAGAGTCTTGGCAAAGCCTGCCAAGTGGCCATATCCTACGACTTCATTTTTTTGGGGGACTTCTTGAGTTGCTGCACCAGAGTTACGCACGGCCTTCGCTACATGAAGCATGACATTGCATGATTCTTGCAAGTAGACTTCCAGTCGATCAAGCATAAATTCTAAAACTTCTCTGCGCAGTTCGATCTGGCTATTCCAATCATTGGGAAACGCTGCTTGGACGACCACCAATAGATTTATGTAACGATTCACATGTTCATTTTCTGCAAGAATTCGCACCACTCCAGCGCCTGCCCTACGCAAAGCAAATGGGTCCTTGGAACCAGTGGGAATCAATCCCTGTTCGAACATGAGTTTGATTGTTGTAATTTTGTCTGCCAAGGCAAGAACTGCCCCTAGTCGTGTATTGGGAATTTTGTCATTCGCACCCTGGG
>DAHUZD010000407.1 GCA_027306745.1 Acidobacteriaceae bacterium | reverse complement strand
GGCAATTTGCAGCAGGCGATGCGGATTGGCGAAGAGCATGTCCGCTCGCTTGTACGAAGCCGCGCGCCGGGCACAGCCCAACGTGTCGCGGCGTTCATCCAGTTGCACCCCTGTGCGCTGTGCGACCGCGGCCAACAGCGTGCGTTTGGACTCCCGATGGCGCAACTCAATCTCACTGGCCAAGAGGCCGATGGCAAAGCGCAGATATTGATTGTCGCGTCGCCACTCTGGAATTTTTTCGTCGAGCAGTTTTTGCAGCGGCGCAGCAATCCACGTGGCCGCGTGCACACCGTTGGTGATGGCGTGCACCGTGTAGTCGGGAAACATTTGCTGCGAAACCTTGCCGTGCTGCATGGCCACGCCGTTGACGTAGCGCGAGAAGTGCAGCGCAACGTAGGTCATGTTCAACTGCCCCTCTGGGCAGCAGCCAAAGCGCTGCAAAACTTCGGCGCGCTCCTCACCCAAAATCTGCCGCGTCTGGTCGAGCGAGAAGCGGTCATGTCCCGCGGGCACGGGCGTGTGCGTGGTGAAGACGCACATCTGTCGCACGGCCTGCGCATCGTCTTCCGTGGCTGCGGAAAGGCCGCGGCCATTGGTGCGCTCTTCCAGCAGGCTCAGCGTCAGCAGCGCGGCGTGGCCTTCATTCATGTGAAAAACCTGGATGGAGTAGCCGAGCGCAGCCAGCATTTTTTGCCCGCCCATGCCCAGCACCGCTTCCTGGCATAGGCGGTAGTAGGTGTCGCCGCCGTAGAGATGATCGGTAAACTGGCGATCCCATGCGTCGTTCGGCTCCACGTCGGTGTCGAGAAAGATCACAGGAACCACTTGGCCATCGACGCCACGAATCTCATGCCGCCAAGCGCGTACCATCACAGGCCGGTTTTGCAACGTAATGGCGACGACTGGCTCCAGCCGTTCCAAGACGGCTTCGGGATTCCAAGGCTCATCGCTCTCGGTCTGCACGCCCTCTGCACTGAGATGCTGGTGGAAGTACCCCTTGCGATGCAGCAGCGTGACGGCGACGATGGGCGCGCCTGTATCCGCGGCGGCGCGCAGCGTATCGCCAGCCAACATGCCCAGGCCGCCGCTATAGGTCGGCATCGCTGGGTCAACGGCGATTTCCATGGAAAAGTAGGCGATGCTGGGCGTAACTGGATTTTCCAATGCGGCAACGCCCTGCGCATGCGGGGAAGATTCATTGTGCTCTGTCATCGTGGATCCTCCAGAAAATAGTTTCACCTTGCGGCTGGCCTGTGGCGAGCCGCTTGCGTTGCGAATGCGTCACTCTGTGATGATCCTGCTGCGAGGGTGCTGCGTGGCACGGCCCGGTTTTTGGCTCGCCAGCACGGAGACCCCATCGTGGGCCTCCATTCGCCGGGGAATGGAAAAACTTCCCGTGCCAACAAGCATTCCAGTGCAGTGTAGCAGGAAACGGGGCCTGGCCGAGACAAGCCGGCCGCAACCCCGGAAAAAACACATTTTGTATGTAGTGGATAATAAACGAACAGAATCGTTTTTGTTGTTGCAGGAAGCCAGAATGACACTCTTCGCCAAGGAATTACAAAAAAATAACTTCCCTTTATCCACAGCTCTGCTACACTCTGTCTAGCGTTAGAAACGAACCGGCAAGTGCAGGTCTCGCCTCAATTGCAAGTTTCTGCCAGTAGTGGCTCCGATTCACTCAAGCGCAATTCAATACTTAGGAAATAGCAACAATGGAACAAGGTACAGTGAAATGGTTTAATGA
>DAHUZD010000163.1 GCA_027306745.1 Acidobacteriaceae bacterium | reverse complement strand
CACCAACACCATGGCTCTTTTGCCGGGACAGTTTACCTCTGCGGCTGCGTACCGCGGGCAGTTGCACCGGCATCGTTCGCTGCTTCTGTCGCTGGTGATCGCGGCGTTTTTGGGTGGAGTGATTGGCGCGCGCCTGCTGATGGCGACACATCAGCGGCAGTTTCTGCATCTGGTGCCGTGGCTGCTGCTGGTCGCCACATCGCTGTTTGGGCTGGGACCATCGCTGCAAAAAAAGCTCACGCAAAATGCGCAAGCTCACGATTATGCAACAGGTTTACGCCCGATTGCACGTCTGCTGTTACCGATTGGAATTTTTATAGTTTGCCTGTACGTCGGCTATTTTGGCGCAGGCGCAGGGCTGTTGATTATGAGCACGTTGAGTGTGGCGGGCGTTGATAGCGTGCATGAGATCAATGCGCTGAAGGCCACCATCACCAGCACATCCAACACCGTAGCGGCGCTGACCTTCGTCTTGTACGGAGCCGTGGTGTGGCGGTATGCACTGCTGATGATGCTGGCGGCCAGCATCGGCGGCTACGCGTGCGCGCGCATTGTGCAACAACAGCAGCCCAAGGGCATGCGTGCGTTGATCGTGATGCTGGGCTGCACTGTGACGGCCTATTTCTTTTGGAAGGTTTACGCGTGATGCCGTTCGCATCAGCGACAGAAGCCATTGGCACGGTGGCTGCAATCTGCACCACCGTATCGTTTGTGCCGCAACTGGTTCGCGTGTTGCGGAGAAAAAGCGCAGATGACATCTCGCTGGGCATGTTTCTGTTTTTTTCTTTGGGCGTATTTTTGTGGCTGATCTATGGCATTCGCATTCACTCTTTGCCGGTAATGGAAGCCAACGCGATCACACTTGTGCTGTCTGTGGCGATTCTGATTTTGAAGCTGCATTATGACCGGCAGGGGCGTACAAAGAAGTCATGAGCCATGAAGGCATCCGGTTTTTGAGCGAAGAAGAAGCGCGCAAGGCTGCCGCGGCAGAGCGCGAACTGCCCCGCGACGCCACCGAACCCTTGCATGTGCGCGTACGCAAGACCGAAGGCACCGGCATGGAGATCGTCTGGAAGGATGGCCATGCCAGCCAGTGGAGCTTCACATGGCTACGCGATGCCTGCCCCTGCGCGACCTGCCATGAAGAGCGCGAACAGGAACAGCGCCAACCCGGCGAACCCAAGCCACAACCCAAAAACATGCTGCCAATGTACAAGGAGCCGCTGCGGCCCGTGCAGGTGCAGACTGTGGGACGCTACGCCATCAGCTTTGAGTGGAATGACGGCCACCACAGCGGAATTTTTTCCTGGGAATATCTGCGCCGCATGTGCCACTGTGATGCATGCAAGAACCAAGCCAGCCGCTAATGCTTCCCGGCTTGCGCCGCCCAAGCAGTCTCGATTTTTTGCAAAGCCTCTTCCACGGTGGCCGCAGCTTGGGCTGTCTCTCGATGCTGCGGCTTCAGAAATCCCTCCGCCACTGCACGATCCAACATAGTCAGCAATGGGTCGTAATATCCACTTTGATTGAGCAGTACCACGGGCTTTGCATGCAGACCCAGTTGCGCCCAGCCCAATATCTCGCAGAGTTCGTCCAGCGTGCCGTAACCGCCGGGCAAGGCCAGAAAAGCATCGGCGCGCGCCGCCATGGCATGTTTACGCTCATGCATACTGCCCACCACATGCAGCTCCGTCAGTCCCGTGTGCGCCACTTCCCTTTGGGCAAGCTGATGCGGAATCCAACCCAGAACGCTGCTGCCTCCAGCCAGCACTGCATCGGCCACAACTCCCATTAAGCCGACGCGCGCGCCGCCATAAACCAATCCCAGGCCAGCACGCGCCATCGCAGCGCCTAATTCTGACGCAGCAGCACGGTACTCTGGCCGGAAGCCGTCATTCGATCCACAGTAAACACAAATCCAACGCTTTGTCTGCATATTGATTCCAGAATACAAGCTGCGCCGGGCGGTACACTGAAGAGTACACATGTATCGCAGGAGTTCGCTTTTCGATGGCATTGGCGCTGGACAAATTGAATCCGCAGCAGCGCGCTGCGGTGGAGGCCGTCGATGGCCCGCTGTTGATTCTGGCTGGTGCCGGATCGGGCAAGACGCGCGTCATCACCCATCGCATTGCCTATCTGATTCAAGAACGCGGCGTAGCTCCTGACTCGATTCTCGCTGTCACCGTTACCAACAAAGCCGCAGCCGAGATGGCCGACCGAGTCGAGAAGCTGCTCGAACACGGCGGACTGGCGCGGCCCTTGATGGCGACCTTTC
>DAHUZD010000162.1 GCA_027306745.1 Acidobacteriaceae bacterium | reverse complement strand
AGAATCAGCTCCAGAATGCCCAGCGAGTGCATCGCGTGCAGAGCGAGCGAAGCGCCCGGCGCTACAAGTACGGTTCGCAGAAACTCCCACAGATCGCGGCCCTCGGGCAAGTGCTGGGCCAGCAATGGCAGGCATTCGGACAGGCGGCCGTCGGCCTCGCGCGTCAGCGGCAGCCGGTTCTGCGCCACCAGCTCAAACAAGTGCAGCACGCAATGCGGATCGCCGTACTCCTCCTGCGTGGCCAGCGCGATGCGCCCGTTCACCACCGGGCAGCCGTCCAGCAGCGTACGGCTGCGCCAGCGCCGAATCTGGCCCAGCAGACCGGCAGGCTGTACACGGATGGAGTCGAGCATTTGCCGGGTCATCCAGTCGATGGCGCGCGCGTGGCGGAAGTACTGACGCATCCACTGCGCTGCGGGCACGGTCGTGCGCTCTGCCAATCCCAGGCCAATCGCCGCTGCCTCTTCCTGCGCCTGCCAGTAAAGCACGTTGTCATCGCGCTGGCTGCGATAATGCAGAAAACAGCGCACGGTGAGCAAGAATTGGTAGGCAACCGCAGACTCTTCACGGTGCCGCGCGAAGAGCTGGCTTTCATACGGCGTGGCTGCAGAGCGGGCCTGCTCTGGCAGCAAGCGCGCCAGCCACTCACAGGTGTGCTCATCACGCATGCCGCCGGGGCCGTCTTTCAGATTCGGCTCTAGATGAAAGAGCGTGTCTTGAAATTGTTCATGCCGACGCCGGGACAGGTCGGCGATGTGCTCCAGCAGCGGACGCCTGCGCCGCGATAACAGAGCGGGCAGGCTTTCCTGATCGAGCTTGCGAAACAGCGTCTCCTCGCCCGCCAGAAATCTACGATCGATCAGTGAGAGCGTGAACTCAGGATTTTCAAAGCTCAGGCGCTCGCATTCCTCCAGCGTGCGCGTGGCCGCGCTGACGCGCAGGCCCATGTCCCACAGTGTCTGGCAAAGCTGGCGGATGGCGGCCTTGTGTTGCCGCTCCACGCTCTCATCGGCGCAGAGGAAGAGCAGGTCAATGTCAGAAAACGGGAAGAGCTGGCGTCGTCCATAGCCGCCGATGGCGGCCAGCGCCAGGCCGGGGGCGTTGTTGCTGGAACCGGAAAAGACCACGGCCCAAAGCTGGGCAATGCGCTCATCCACGCCATTGGAGCGGCGCAGCACCAGCGCCGCGCCATCCTGCGTGCGCTCAAAGTCCCGGCGCAGTTCCTCAGAAAAGCTGTTGTATTGCTCGCGCAGGCTGCCGCTGTCAATGGCTGGCTGGGTCATGGCGGACGTGCTCCTTTCAGAAAGCGATTCCGGGTCTGGCGTCGTGTTCCCTCACTCCAAGCAGGGGGAAGATTCGTTTCAGGAAGCGATTCGCTTCATCCATCCATTGGCCCATGGCTGCAAGGGCCGCCGCGGTGTGCGCCAGCGGCCCTGCGCCCGCATTAAAGCGCCGCTTCGCCGCGTTCGTCGTTGCGGATGCGAATGGCTTCTTCGACCTTGGACAAAAAGATTTTGCCGTCGCCGATCTTGCCGGTGCGCGCAGCCTTGGTGATGGCCTGCACCACGCGCTCCACCATGGCGTCGGCCACGACCAGTTCCACTTTGATCTTGGGCAACACGTCCACGGAGTACTCACGTCCGCGGTAAAACTCCGTGTGTCCTTTTTGGCGGCCATGGCCGCGCGCTTCCAGAATCGTCAGGCCTTCGGCCCCGATCTCCGCCAGCGCGTCCTTGACCGCGTCCAGCTTGGCTGGCTGTAAAACTGCTTCAATCTTGTACATGCTCCGGTTCTCCGTCCGTGATCTTGTCTTGGTTCACTTTGCGTTACACGTTCCACTGCGAAGGCTGGTGCGCAGCACCTGGCTGCGCGCAGGCCGCCTACGAGGTGACAATCTCCCAATCGTACCCTTCTTCGCCGTGCTGGGTAATGTCCAGACCTTCGCGCTCGTGGTCATGGCTAACGCGCAGGCCCACCGTCCAGTCGACGACTTTGAGCAGCACCAGAGTTCCCACGATGGACACCGTCCAGGCAATGGCCACGCCCGCCAATTGATTCAGCAGTTGATGCGCATTGCCTTCCAGCAGACCGGAGGGCAGTACATGGCCCTGCGCGTCTTTGAAG
>DAHUZD010000156.1 GCA_027306745.1 Acidobacteriaceae bacterium | reverse complement strand
TAAACTGTCGGTCTCCAAAACCGAACTTGGGGGTTCGAATCCCTCCGCCCCTGCCAGTTTTGCGATGCACCAGCCGTGGGGCTATGGGGTTGGGGTTTCGTTTGCGGGCCGGGTTGGCAAGGGTTGCAAGCGGCGCGTGGGCAGAGAAGGATTTTGGCAATGGCAAAGGCAATAACGATGGCCGAAGAAGATCGCAAACCGGCGCAGCAGACGCAGGCGGTTGCCGCTTGGAAGCAGCGTCCGCTGGAGCTGGTGCAGTTTTTGAAGGACGTGCGCAGCGAGATGCACAAAGTGGTTGTGCCCGCGCGCAAAGAGGTGGAGACGACGACCGCCGTGGTGATTGGCACGGTCTTCGTGTTCGCCGCATACTTTTATCTGGTGGACACCGTGATTGGCCGCCTGGTGCACGAACTGTTGCACCGGCTGGCGAACTAAAGCGGACGTGTTGGAGAAGGTGAACAGGATGACGGCAGAAGAGACGAAACCGGAAGTGGAGCAGGCGGCGGAGACGCTGGCACCCCCGGCCAACGAGCGTTTCAAGTGGTACATCATCCACGCTTACTCCGGCTTTGAGCGCAAAGTGCGCGAATCCATCGAGAGCCGCGTGCAGGCCTTTGGATTGCAGGACCGCATCGGGCGGGTGATGATTCCCACCGAGCCGGTGACCGAGCTGCGCAACGGCAAGAAGTACACCATTGAGCGCGTGTTCTTGCCTGGCTATGTGCTGGTGGAAATGGATCTGGACAATGAAATTTGGCACATGGTGAAGAACACACCACGTGTGACCGGATTTTTGGGCACGGGCGACAAGCCGGTGGCGCTCAGCGAGGAAGAGATCAGCTCCATCCTCTTCCGCAGCGATGTGTCCAAGGGCAAGCCGCGCATGAAGATCAAGTTTGAACGGAACGAGTCGGTCAAGATCACCGAAGGTCCGTTCGCCAACTTCAATGGCGTGGTGGATGAAGTGAATGAAGACCGCGAGACGCTCAAGGTGATGGTGACTATCTTTGGTCGTTCGACGCCGGTGGAATTGGAATTCAGTAAGGTCGAAAAAATTGATTAACAACAGCTTTTAGCCGCTAGCTTTCAGCTCCATGCTGAATCAGCGACAAGCGACAGGCTGTTTTCGAAGGGAAAGAAAAAGAAGATGCCTCCAGTAAAAAAAGTACAGACATACGTCAAGTTGCAGATTGAAGCCGGCAAGGCCAACCCCGCGCCGCCGGTCGGCCCCGCGCTGGGTCAGGCCCAAGTCAACATCATGGAGTTCTGCAAGCAGTTCAACGCGCGCACGCAGAACAAGGAGATGGCCGGATTGATTATTCCGGTCGTCATCACGGTCTACACCGACCGCAGCTTCACCTTTGTCACCAAGACGCCCCCGGCAGCCGTGCTGCTGAAGAAGGCGGCGGGCGTGGCCAAAGGCTCCGGCACGCCGAACAAGAACAAGGTCGGCAAGGTGACCGAGAAGCAGGTGGCCGAAATCGCCAAGCAGAAGATGCCGGACTTGAACGCGGCCAGCGTCGAGACGGCCATCAAGTCCATCAAGGGCACGGCGCGCTCGATGGGTATTGAGATCGTCGCCTAAGGCGTTTCGACTTCGGTTCTCCAACAGGGTTTGAGAATTGCAAACCGCCCGCGTTGCCATAGTGCAGCGCGGGCGTTCTTGCGTGTACGGAAGATTTACTTTCTGTCATTCTGGGCGACCGACGGGAGTTGCCTGCCCTGAGCGAGCCGCAGGCGAGTCGAACGGGAAGAATCCACAGGGGAATGTCTGGGTCGATGCAGCGTGAATTCTCTGGATTCTTCGCTGCGCTCAGAATGACTCGTCGTGAGTACTTATGAGTCTTTGCGGTAGAGCAGATTGCGCATGGCGCTGCGGCGCTCGGCGTTGGCCTCGCGCTCAATACGCAGTTCGTCGGCGGATTTGGGCGCGGCACCCGCAGCCGAAGGGGCCGTTTGCGCATCATCTTCGCTGCACTGCGGGCAGCGGTTGGCAAAGCCGGGCTTGCCGGGGCGCAACTCAAACTCTTCGCCACAAACAACACAGATTTTGACTGGGAACGCCATGCAGACTTCCATAATAATACGGCGCCGGGCCACTCGAGGATGGGCAGGGTGTTTGCGGTGCGAAGGTGCTTGCCTCGCGGTGCGTCATTCCAAGTGCACAGCGGGAGCATCCTGCCCTGAGCGAGTTCGCATTGGCGGACAAGTCGAACGGGAAGAATCCAGAGGATGTAGGGCATAACGGAACCGCAAAGATCGTCTGGATTTTTCACTTCGCTACGCTGCGTTCAGCATGACTCGATCCCACGCTGCGCAAAGCGGCAGGGATAGGCACAAGCATGCGCCTGATGTCAGCGGCGATGCTTGCACAGGCTACTTGTGGAGCGCTTGCAGCAGCACAAGGATTCCAATCACGCCCAGGCCCAGGTAGACATATTTCTGGAAGGCTTCGGCAGGAATGCGATGATGCAGTACGCGCCCCAACCAGATCGCAGGCAGGAGAACCGGGACCGCCAGCAGATAGTCATGCGTGACCGTGGGCGTCCAAAGTCCGGCCATCCAATATCCGCCGAAGCCTAGAAGGCTGGCGGGTAAAAAGTAGGCTTGCAGCGTGGCGCGAAATTGCTGCGGAGACCAGCGGCGGAGCGAGCCGTAGAGCACCAACGGCGGCCCATTCATGCCAAAGGCCCCGCCCATGACTCCGGCGAAAAAACCAAAAAGCAGCAGCCACCTGCGCGGTTCCGGTGTGGGATTGTGCTTGGGGATCGTGCGATTTTCCTTCTTCAGGGCATACACGGCAAAGCCAAGAATCACCAAGGCCAGCGCGGCCTTGATGGCGCGCGGATGGCCGCGTTGCAGCAGTAGAACTCCGCAGGGAATGCCCAGGGCGGATGCGCCCAGCAGCCAGCCGGCGCTGCGCAGATGGATGTGCCGCCAATCCTGCGCGACAACGATGGCCGCAATGGTGATGGATGCCAGCACGGCCAGCGGAGCGGCCACGGTAAGCGGAATGAAGAGTGCGAGCAGGGGGACGGCAATCAGCGCCTCGCCAAAGCCAAAGGTGGAGCGCACCAGCGTGGCCAGAAAAAGAATCGCTAGAATCTCGAAGATTTGTGCGTGGATGGTGTGCTCCCGGGGTTCGATGGTTGGGCGTGAGTGGGGCTTCTCTATTGTAGAGATTGTGGCAATCGACGCAGGGGATTCCGGATGGAAATCATTTCGGGTGCCCGACCCTTCGCCGTTTTTGCGAAGGGTGGGA
>DAHUZD010000153.1 GCA_027306745.1 Acidobacteriaceae bacterium | reverse complement strand
GACCAACGCCATCCATTCCTGCAACGCCTCCGTGCCGGGGAAAAGTGAGGCCGTGTGGCCGTCATCTCCCATGCCCAGCGCGATCAGGTCAAAGCAGGGACCCTCGGCACCCTCCAGCCGGAATTGATTGCGCAGAGTGGACTCGTAGCGTGCCGCGGCCTCGTGCGGCTCCAGTTCGCCTTCCATGCGAAAAATCTGTGCCTCGGGCAGTGGAACTTTGGAGAGCAGCGCCTCGCGCGTCATGTGGTAATTGGAGTCGGCGTGATCCGGCGGAACGCAGCGTTCATCCACCCAGAAGAGAAACAGACGGCTCCAGTCGACGCGGGTGTGGAATTGCAGATTCGGGTCTGCCAGCATCTCAAAGGTGCGGCGCGGCGTGCTGCCGCCAGAGATGGCGATGCGCGCCAGTTTGCGTGCGGCGATGGATTGCGCAATGCAATCCGTCAGCAGCTCAGCCGTGCGCAGGCTGAGCGCTTCGGCATTGGCGGCAACTTGATAAACAATCTTTTTTGTCGTCGGCATAAGCATGAATGTTGCTGCGCCGCCACCCATGAAACCGGCAACAGCGCAGTCGGTTAGGAGTTGCGCCAGAAGTGACCATCGCGGGAGAGAAATACATCTGAGGATGCAGGTCCCCAGCTTCCCGCAGCGTAGTTGGGAAAGTCGCGTGGCGGATGCGAGGCCCAGGCTTGCAGAATGGGCGTCATCAGCGACCAGGTGGCCTCGACTCCGTCGCGGTGCGCAAACAGCGTCGCATCACCCAGCATCGCGTCCAACAGTAGACGCTCATACCCGTTGGCGGAAGAAACGCCGAAGGCATCCTTGTAATTGAAGTTCATATTCACCGGGCAACTGGACATGGACGGCCCGGGCACCTTGGCGGCAAAACGCAGCGCGATGCCTTCATCCGGCTGGATGCGCATGGAAATAATATTCGGCTCGATGACGCCGCAGGGCGAATTTTTGTCGTTGGTGAATAGATGCATCGGTGGCTGCTTGAACTGAACGGTAATCTCAGTGGACCGCTTGCCCAGCCGCTTGCCCGCACGCAAATAGAACGGCACGCCCGCCCAGCGCCAGTTTTCAATGCGCAGGCGCAGCGCCGCATAGGTTTCCGTCAGCGAGTTCGGATTGACGCGATCCTCTTCGCGGTAGCCTTTGACGGCCACGCCGCCCATAACGCCCGGGCCATACTGGCCGCGCACGGTGTCTTCCAAAGGAATCGGTTCAACCGCGCGCCAGACTTTCAGTTTTTCGGTGCGAATACTGTTGGCCTCAAAGGAAGACGGCGGCTCCATGGCCACAAAAGAGAGCAGTTCCATAACGTGATTCTGCATCACGTCGCGCAGAGCGCCTGCGCCTTCATAAAACGGACCGCGCCCCTCGATGCCAATATCTTCCGCCGCGGTGATCTGCACATGGTCAATGTAATTGCGGTTCCAGACCGGCTCAAAGATGCCGTTGGCGAAGCGGAAGACCAGGATATTCTGTACGGTTTCCTTGCCCAGATAATGATCGATGCGGAAGATTTGCTCTTCTTCAAAAACCTGATTTACGTCATCGTTCAACGCGCGGGCCGATTGCAGATCATGCCCGAAGGGTTTTTCAACAATGACACGCACCCAGTTTTTTTCCGGCTTGGCCATGCCATGTTCGCCAAGCTGGTGGATGATCTCCGCAAAATAATCCGGCGCAGTAGCCAGATAGTAGAGCCTGCCGCCGTTCGTGCCATATTGCTGGTCTACGCTGTCCAGCATTTTTTTCAGGGCAATGTAGCCATCGTGGTCATCAAAGTTCATGGCGTGGTAGCTGATCTTGCGCACGAAGGCTTCGAGCTTTGGATCGCCAGCCTCGACGCCGCCACCGTTCAGAATGCCGTCGCGCATATCGGCGGCAAAACTGTCGCCCAACGGACGCCGGGCCACGCCGACAACGGCAAATTTTTCCGGCAGCAATCCGCTCTGCTCCAGGTGAAAGAGCGCAGGCAGCAGCTTGCGCTTGGTCAGGTCGCCTGAGGCGCCAAAGATGACCACCACGCACGGATCGGGAATGCGCTCCGCGCGCTGGGAGGCGCGCAACTGCTCCGGAGAGATGAGAACTTCCGTCGTCGCCATAGGGTTCCTCCTGTTGGGCGTTGCAGGCTACTCCGCTTTTTTGACAGCGTGGCCGCCAAAGGCATTGCGCATCACTGACAACATGCGGTCCGTGTAGTTGTTCTGCTCGCGAGAGCGGATGCGGCGAATCAACGACTCGGTAATCACCGGCGCAGAAACATTGAGGTCAATCGCTTCGAAGACTGTCCAGCGGCCTTCGCCAGAGTCGCTGACGTAAGCCTCCAGTCCGTCGAGGTCAGGATTCTTTTCCAGCGCTTCAGCGGTCAGGTCGAGTAGCCAAGAGCGAACCACGCTGCCGTAGCGCCAGATTTGCGCGATCTGACCCATGTCCAGATGCAGCGGCTCCTTCTGTTTCATGATGGAGAAGCCTTCCGCATACGACTGCATCATGCCGTATTCGATGCCGTTGTGCACCATCTTGACGAAGTGCCCGGCTCCGGCAGGGCCCACGCGGCCCCAGCCTTTGTCCTTGGCAGGCGCAAGCGTTTCAAAGATGGGACGCAGGCGTTCGACGGGAGCCTCGTCGCCGCCGATCATCATGCTGTAGCCTTCCTTCAGCCCCCAAACGCCACCAGATGTGCCGACATCGACAAAGTTGAACCCCTTGGCTGTCAGGGCTGCGTGGCGGCGCTGCGAGTCCTTGTAATTCGAGTTGCCGCCGTCGATGAACGTGTCGCCCTTTTGCATCAGCGGCTCCAGCTTGGCGATGGTCTCATCGACTGGGTCACCGGAGGGAACCATAATCCAGATCGCGCGCGGCGCGGCCAGGTTCTTTACCAGATCAGCCAGTGATGTGACGCCGACAGAACCAGCGGCGGTCAGCTTGGCCACCGTCTCCGCGTTGAAGTCAAAGCCAACGACCTTGTGCCCGCCCTGACGCAACCGCTCCGCCATGTTAAAGCCCATCTTGCCCAGACCAATCAAACCCAGTTCCATAGCCGTGTTCCTCTCTGTAAAGAATTCCGTTCCGCTTATGCCGCCAAAACTCCAAACCGTTGCAGGTCGCCGCGCAACTGCGCGGGAGAGAGCATCTGGACAGCCTGAATGCCGAGCGTGCGCGCGGCCTCTACGTTTTCATTGCGATCGTCAATAAAGAGCGCTTCGCCCGGCGCGCATTGCAAAATATCCAGTGCACGCCGGTAGATGGCTGGCTCCGGCTTGCGCAGCCCTGCGTAGCAGGAGCTGAAGAAGCTGGAGAAGATTTTCTTCAAGTCAAAGGCTGCGATGCGATACTCATTGAGCACTCGCGCCTCATTGTTGAGCAAGGCTAGCGTGTGGCGTCCCGCTGCGGCCAGTTCCTGCGCCAAGCGCAGATTTTCCGCGTGCAAGACGACGGACTGCGCCT
>DAHUZD010000143.1 GCA_027306745.1 Acidobacteriaceae bacterium | reverse complement strand
CGCTCCATCCACCGCCACACCGGAAGGAGCGGAATTCTTGATATTCAGCCCTATTGCGGGCACGGTAACTTCCTGAAAGGTTGCCGTGATCTGCGCCTGCGCTGGTTGCAGCGCGGCTCCACTGCCCAAGAGCAGCAGTGCGGACAGGCTAAAGGCGACACGATTCCGCCGATTGGCGACACGTGCAGACAGGTGACCAGACAACCAAGACATGATGAGTACCCTCGCAAGAAAAATGCACAGCGAACAGCGACACAGCCAGCCCACGCGCACGCAGGCCCCAAGTTTTGTACAAAGATTGCTTTGTCGGTTATAGCACGAATTTTTTGCGTTTCCCTGAATTAGTTGCAGGGGTATCCGGGTGTCAATGTCCAGAGCGGTACATGGAAATGCCCAGCCCTCTTCGCCAGACATTCCCCGGCGAGCCAATCGCTTCGTCGTAGATTTTGTCGTCTATTAAGTGGAATTAAAGTATCCCAATGTGGAATATAAATTCCACATCAAGCCGTCAATTCATCCAAAGCAGCTTGCATTTCTGCCTGGGCATGGTGGTTGCCGGTCCGCGTAGCGCTGGCGATGCCCTGCCTCAGGCGTTCCTTGGCCTCGTCGGTACGGCCAGCGCGTTGCAGGGTCTGTGCAGCCATGAAATAACCAGCCGTGTAGTCGGGGTGAAGTTCCAGCAATTGCGCAAAGTGATCGAGCGCAGCCGTCAGGTCCCCTTGACTGGCAAACTCCATGGCCAGTCCGTAGCGGGCAAAGGCATCGCTGGGGTTTTGCTGCAAAATTTCAGTCAACGCGGCTACTTTATCCATGGGTATATGCACTCCTGCGGGATGGCTTACCTCACCATACCGGCGTGCAGTGCCGCGGGGCAAGCTGAGCAGGCTGGCGGCAGCACCCAGCACACCCACTGCAAAATCGCACAATCCGAGACAGGCACAGTGACGTGCACGTCCTGCCGCACGCCATCGCATCGTAGAATGAAAGCTGAGTGCAGCCCGGCGGCATAGGCCGCACACTGCGCAAACCGAATATGGAAACCATCCCCAACGCCCAGCCCGCACGCTCCGTCGCCGAGTCACAATCGGAAATGACGGAGCTGATCCTGCCCAATGACACCAATGTGCTGGGCAACCTGCTCGGCGGGCGCTTGATGCACTTCATTGATCTGGTTGCGGCCATGGCCGCCTACCGGCACTCACGCAGCCATGTGGTTACGGCCTCCATGGAGCACATCGACTTCATCGCGCCGGTGCATGTTGGCGATCTGCTGGTGCTCAAGTCCTCCGTCAACCGCGTCTTTCACCGTTCGATGGAGGTTGGCGTGAAGGTCTGGGTGGAAAATGCCCACGTCAACCTTACGCGCCACGTGGCCAGCGCCTATCTCACTTTTGTCGCCATTGACAAGGATGGCCACAGCATTCCCGTTCCACCGCTGCTGATCCGCTCCAGCGAGGAGCAGCGCCGCTACGACGACGCAGGCCGCCGCCGCGAGCAGCGCCGTCAGGAGCACGACCGCAAGCGCCAGAACCAGAACGGCTCGCAAAAGATTTAAGGAGAACACGTATGGGACACATGGGAGGCCACGCGCACGCCGCGCCGCCGCAAGGGCCACAGCCGCTGCCGGGCATCGCGCACATCGTCGCCGTGGGATCGGGCAAGGGCGGCGTGGGCAAAACTACGCTGGCCGTCAATCTGGCGATTGCGCTGGCGCGCTTGGGCCATCGCGTCGGGTTGGTCGATGCCGACATCTACGGCCCGAACGTTCCCCTGATGATGGGCGCAACCCGACAGCCGCGCGTGCTCGACAACAATGCGATTGAGCCGCTGGAGGCCCACGGCATCAAGCTGATCTCGGTCGGCTCCATCTCCCCCGGAGACAAGCCGCTGGTGATGCGTGGCCCCATGCTGCACCAGATCATCCGCCAGTTTTTGCAGCAAGTCACTTGGGGCGAGTTGGATTTTCTTATTGTTGATCTACCGCCGGGCACGGGCGATGTGGTCATCTCGCTGGTGCAAACGGTTCCGCTGACCGGCGCTGTGGTCATCTCCACGCCGTCGGACGTTGCACTGCAAGACGCGCGCAAGGCTCTGGAGATGTTTCATCAGGTCAAGGTGGATGTGCTGGGCATGGTGGAGAACATGAGCCACTTCGAATGCCCGCACTGCCACAAGGCTATTGACATCTTTTCGCAGGGCGGCACGGAACGCACTGCGCGCCAGTTCAATCTGCCGTTTCTGGGTGCGATTGCGCTGGATCCGGAGATTCGCTTTGGCGGCGATCGCGGGCTACCCGTGGCCCTGGCCGGCGAACACTCCGAGCAAGCCAAGAGCTTTTATCAAATCGCACGCGCCGTGGCCGCACGCGCCCAGCAGCGCGCCGCCACCGATACCAACGTTTTGGAGATCAGCTAGCCCAGTCGAAAATGAATTGTCCTTCCGA
>DAHUZD010000139.1 GCA_027306745.1 Acidobacteriaceae bacterium | reverse complement strand
CGCCGGTGAGGCACTGCGAGTGGATGCGCACCAATGGCGGCTGCGTGTGGATGTCGCCGAGCACCAGCGCGACCATCTCCTCTTGCTGCGTGGGCAGGCAGCCGGGTTGTTGCGCGGCGATGTCGTGTTCGCCTGCGAAGCCGTGGATGCGGAAGTGCGCCCAGCGGCTGGGGAAATCAGCTTCGGCAACCTTGCGTACATTCAAAAGCGCCATGATTTGATTATAGGATTGCGTGCAGATATGCACCGTTATCGAGCCGGGCCATTGAGCACGGACTCATAAAACCTCTCATAGCTGGCAATGACACGCGAAGCGCAGAAGGTGCGCTGGGCTTCACAGCGCGCGGCCTTGGCCATGGTTTGCAGCCGCTCCGGGTCGCGCAGTAGCGCGATGGCGGCCTCGCTCATCTCCGCAACTGCGCCGACGGGGAAGAGCATTCCGGTCACGTTGTGCTCGATCAGTTCGGCCATGCCGCCGACATCGGTGCCGATGGTGGGCACCTCGCAGGCCATGGCTTCCAGCGCGGCCAGGCCAAAGGATTCCAACTCGCTCGGCATCAGCATCAGGTCGGCCACGGGCAGCAGTTCGTGGATGCTTTCCATCTTGCCGAGGAAGTGGACGCGGTCGTGAATTTTCAGATGCATGGCCAGCCACTCGGCCATGGAACGCTCTGGGCCGTCGCCCACCATGAGCAGGCGTGCCGGCATTTGCTCGGCAACGCGGGCAAAGATTTCGATGACGTCACGCACGCGCTTCACGGGACGGAAGTTCGACAGGTGCACGAGTAGCCGCTCCTCTGGCAGCGCATACTGTGTGCGCAGGCGCTCCGCGACAGGGCGGTTGCGCAGGTACAGATCGCAGTTGACAAAGTTGGAGATGACGGCGATCTCGCGCTGTACGCCGAAAGTGTCGACGGTTTGTTGGCGCAGATAGCTGGAGATGGCCGTGACGCCGTCGCTCTCCTCAATCGCATAGCGCGTGATGGGCAGGTAGGCACGGTCGGCCCCGACCAGCGTGATGTCTGTGCCGTGCAGCGTGGAGACGAAGGGCAAACGGCGACCCGTGCGCGCCAGCATTTGCCGGGCCAGCAGCGCGCTGACGGAGTGCGGAATGGCGTAGTGCACATGCAGCAGATCCAAGTCAGAATATTCGGCGACCTCAGCCATGCGCGTGGCCAGCGCCAGGTCGTATGGAGGGAACTCAAAGAGCGGGTAATTGGTGACGGGCACCTCGTGAAAGCGAATGCGACTCTCGCGTCCGGCTAGGCGGAAGGGCTGCGCGTAGGAGATGAAGTGCACTTCGTGGCCGCGCTCGGCCAGTTCAATGCCCAGCTCGGTTGCGACGACGCCACTGCCGCCATAGGTGGGATAACAGGTGATGCCGATTTTCATGCTGCTCCGTTGGGTTCCAGTCGTCTGCGAGTGAGGGTTCCATTCTTGCTGCAAGAATTGGATGCTGTGCCGGATGCTTTGGCTCCATGCGCAGACTGTTTTTCTGCGCACCACGGATTTTAGAGGAGATGCGGAAGAATTTTTAAGGAAGATGGCCGAAATGGATGCGTCGCAGAGATGGCAGGGCATTGGGCGGTGCATCCTGCGCCAACACGGCGAGCAGCGCCTGCAACTCCACCTGCCGGGATGCAAGCAGGCGCGTGCGCGTGGTACGCAGTGCATCGTCCAGGTATGCGGGATGGCAGACCAGCTCCCATGTGCCTGCAGGAACCTGAGCGAGGATGGCGCGAAGTGCTGGCGCATCGAGGGTGCCGGTGGCGAGTACACCGAGGCTACCCTCCGTGGTGCGCAAGCCATGGAGGCTCACGCTGCGCAAAAAATGAGCACGCATCCGGCGCAGCAGATGCACCTCCGCGCGGCGCACCCATGGAGCGTGCGGAGTGGCTCGCACACTCCACACAGGCTCAAACGGATTGCGGATGGCGCGCACACAATGGCCCTGCGCGGCGCGCAACACCGGCAGCAAAACGCGCGAGAACATGTGCGTGTGTTTGTGTGTGTCGATGTGCGTGGGCTGGATGCCACGCACGCGCAGCTTGGCGATTTGCGCAGCGGCTTCGCGCTCGATGTGCGCAGGATCGATGCGGCCCATTAGCAGCGCACGCAGAAAACGGCCCAGCGTGGGATAAAAGGACGGCCGCGGACTGGCAGGATCGAGCAGTGTGAGGATGGTATCTGGCGGCGCAACTGGCTCGCCATCGACGAGGACAACATGACAGCCAACGCCAAGCGAGGGATGCGCCTGCGCCATCTCCACTGCCTCGGCAAAGGCCGGTGCGGCGGTCATCAACGTGGCCGAGGTCAGTGCGCCTGCCTGATGCAATTCACGGACAGCGCGATTGATGCCCGGGGTCAGGCCAAAATCATCCGCGTTAATCAACAGAGAACGCACGGCTCAGTCTATCAATTCGCATGGAGAAAAGCGGCAGCAGACCAGTGCGCCGGGAAGATGTTCCTGCAAAATTCTTTCGGTGAAAATGCCTCGCACATCCGCAAAACAGGCGTTGCGAAAGCATCGGCGTGCAGGCCGCCAGCCTGGCGGAATCGCATCGCCCGGCTTTTGACGTTTCATGGCGCATTTGATACCTTACAGTGAGAACGAGTCTTGTGGTGCCCCCACTCCTCAGTAGCTCAATGGCAGAGCATTCGGCTGTTAACCGAAGGGTTGTAGGTTCGAGTCCTACCTGAGGAGCCAATTATTTTCAACGACTTACGCCCCCTACCAACTCCTCGATGACCCTCAAAAATGCCCGACTGTGGGGACTTTTGTGGGTACTCCCCCTCAAAACCCTGCGTAAAACCAAGTGATTCTGAGCAATCGCGCGCGCCGTTTTTCGGTGCACTTGCGAGCTCCGTTAGCTCCGGTGCGTGACCGTTGTTGAGCGTCTTGCCGCCGTTCTGCGGCGACTGTGGGGACTTTTGTGGGTACCCCTGCTGTGACTCGTTCGGAGCGCTCGACTTACGGACAATTGCTTCGAGCGCACTGCGCTTGGCTTCCATCCGGATGTGGCTGTAATGCTTCAGCATCTGCTTCGAGACGTGGCCGGCGATGTCCATGATCGTCTGGTCGCCCGCGCCGCTCTCGGCAAGCTCGGTGATGAGTGTGTGGCGGTTGTCATGCCAGCGTCCTTTCACCCCGGCATTCGCCCGCACTTTGGTCCAGACAGTCTTGAGGGTGGTCACATGGCGGGTGGGGTCGGTCGGCTGCGGTGAGCCGAATGGAAAGACATACCACTCTGGCTGGAGCGCCCCGAACTTCTGCTTGTACCACTCGACGTAATCGGTGAGCACGGCAAACAGTTCCGAGTTCAGGGGAATCGTCCTGCCCTCCCCGCCCGCCGTCTTGGCGCGGCCCACCGCCAGATACTGCTTGGCGAAGTTGATCTGCGCCCAGGTCAACTGCTTGATCTCTCCATCGCGCATCCCGGCATTGAGGGCCAGCGTCAACGCGAGATAGATGTGGGGTGAGCGGGCCTTGGCCGCCTCCTGCAGCATTCGCTTTTTCTCGTCTTCGCCGTATGCCTTGCCGATGACTTCGCGTGTCTTCAGCTTGAGCGTCTTCTTCTTGCGGAGGCGGACACGAATCAGGTCGCCCGGCTCGCCAAGGATGCGAAGAAGAAAGCCGACCTCTTCATTGATGGTCTTGGGGGATGCCTTCTCGCTGAGACGATCATTTTGATACTTGGTGACGACGGCCTCATTGAAATCGACCAGCATCTTCGCGCCCAGGAGGCGATTCAGGTGCCGGATTGCGTACTCGGCGAAGACGGCGGAATCTGGCAGGCGGAGCTTGTAGGCGTCATAGAAATCCTCTGCCATGTCCCGGAAGGTGCGAATACGCTCCCGGCGCTGGTCGGTGATGTTGTTGAAGCCTTCCTCCAGCTCGCGCTTGCGATTCTTCTCTGCTTCTCTGGCGACGGTCTTCGACTTCGACTTGGTGGACTCTCGGATGCGCTGACCCGCGAAGTAGAACTCATACCACCACACACCGCCGCGTCGAAACAGACCCATTACTTTTCTCCTGTTTCCATGGGCTCAGGACAGCCCATCGCCAGTTTGACGAGCGAAGCCAGTTTGCAAATCTTTGTGTTGGTGAGCGGACGCTGCCCTGGCTCCGGCTCCCGTAGATTCGCCCGCAGGACCACAGCGATGTTGTCTGCCTGGGCGGAGCAATCCATGCGCAGTCCTGTTTCGCCAGCATGGAGCAACAGGTGAGCAGGTCCGAGCTTGTGGATCGATGTTGACAGCGGAATCACAAGAACCGAGGTGGCACGCTCATGTTGATTCCGCGCATTGGGCGAGACGATAATCACGGGCCTGCGTCCCTTCTCCGGCGGATCGGTATGGAAGTTTGTCCACCAGATCTCACCGCGCTGCGGAAATCGCTGTGCCGTTGGCATGGTTAGTGCGCTTCCTTTGCGAGTTGCGACTCTGCGAATCTTCCCCATGCGCTCTCCTCAGCTACTTCGTCCTCACTAAGAGAATCGTAGTAATCCGCGTAGGCAGCTTCAATGGCTTTTTGCTGCCGAACCGCCATGAGTTCACTGAGAAGCGCGTCCAATGTCTCCGACTCCGAGTTGGATTTTCGTTCCTTGCAACTCCGTCGGATGAACGAGTCTGACTCTACGGAGATGCTGAAGCTCTTCTTGATCTTGCGGCCCATTTTGGGCGATGTGGTAGGCATAGTCTCACCACAAGTAGTATATCCGGTAAGATTATCCATGCCAAAGCCTGTAACCTGCATTTACCGCCTGAAAGCCGCACGTCGTACTGGAGCGGGCTGCTCTGAGGCGGGGCCTATCCGTGGCGCTCCCGCGCCGCCCGCCGGTTGGGCCTGTTCCCAGGCGGTAAGTTCTTCTTCGTCATAGCGAACGAGGGAGCCAAACTTGTGATATTTCGGTCCTTTGTTTTCCAGTCGCCAACGGCGAAGTGTTCCGAGACTGATCTGAGTTCGCTCGGCAACATCAAACTCGGTGAGAAATCGTGTCCTCATCAGTGCAGCTCCCTACGCAAGGATGATCGAGTGCGGCAAACATCGCTGCATGTACGGGCAATGATGCTCAGTTCTGCGCTTCTGCGTCCAATGAATTTTAGGGAGACCGTTATGCGTCGCAGGCATAACGACGTGACTTTCGTGCAACCGGCGTGGACCGGATCGACATCAAACAGGCACGCGGTTGTTCAGGAAAGAAGGTAGTCTGCCCATCCTTTGGGCCTCTTGATCCCCATCTCTGTCAGAGTTCTCTGCGCGGAGGACCGTCATGACTCTTCCAGAACTACGGTTGCTGGAAGCCGCAATCGCCGTAGCCCAGGACCTGAACTTTTCACGGGCAGCAGAGCGGCTTCACATCGACCAATACACCGTAACCAAGCGCATCAATGATTTGGAAAGCCAGCTCTGCTTTAAGCTCTTTGAGCGAAACCATCAGTCCGTTGAAC
>DAHUZD010000118.1 GCA_027306745.1 Acidobacteriaceae bacterium | reverse complement strand
CGAGGAGGGCCTGGAGGCCTACCGGGCGGAAAAGAACACGAAAAGCATCGACGGATTTCCGGTTGAAGTGGCCGCCAAGCCCACAACCAACCCAAGCTGAGCCGCCCGCCCCGGCCCGCAGCACAGGCCCTCGTCGGACGTACCAAAGCTAAACCAGCCTCGCCATCATTCCCATTGTGGAATTGCAAGAACTCTGAGCAGGGATTTCTACGCTGCGCCGTCAAAATTTCCAACCATACTGAATCTGCCGCGTCCGCGGACCCCGCACGCATTCCAGCGGACCGGCCCAGCGCAATCCGCTGATCCCCCGTAGAAGCACTGGAGAAATTCCATGGTGCGGCCGATTTCCCGTCCCGTATTTGTGTCGCTCATACTGGCCATTGCCGCCTGCATTCTGGCCTTTCCGCAGATGCTGCACGCAACCGCTGCGGTTACATTGCTGGAGCAGATCAACACGATTGCGGGCACGCACGCGGCTGGCTTCTCCGGCGATGGTGGCGCGGCCACGACAGGCGAGGTCAACCTGCCGCAAGGCGTGGCACTCGATGGCGCAAGCAATCTCTACATCGCCGACACGGCCAACAACCGCATCCGCCGCGTGGATGCCTTTACTGGAGACATCACCACCGTGGCGGGCACTGGCGCGCAGGGCTACGCGGGCGATGGTGGCCCAGCCGCGCAGGCGGAGTTCAACCAGCCGCAAGGCATTGCCGTCGATGCCGAGGGCAATCTCTACATCGCCGACACCGGCAACAACGTGGTGCGCAAGATCAGCGCAGCGACGGGCGACATCACTACGGTTGCGGGCACGGGCGTGCAGGGCTACGCGGGCGATGGCGCTCTGGCCACGGCGGCGAAGTTGAACCTGCCCACAGCGCTGGCCGTGGATGCAGCGGGAAATCTCTACATTGCCGACACAGGCAACAACCGCATCCGGCTTGTGGCCGTGGCCAGCGGGCTGATTACGCTATACGCAGGCAATGGAACCACTCTCTACAACGGTGACGGATTGCAGGCCACACAGACGGCGCTCTCTGGCCCGCGCGGGCTGTCGCTGGAGTCGAGCGGCGACGTGATTCTCTCCGACACCGGGCACAATCTGGTGCGCGAGGTGAGCGCCACCACCGGGCTGATGCAAACGCTCTCTGGCAATCCGATGCAAGCGGGCGGCTATGGCGGCGACAATGGCCCGGCGACGAGTGCTCTGTTGAATGGGCCAACTGGATTGGCACAGGATGCCTTGGGCAATCTCTACATCGCCGATACGCTGAATGCGCGCGTGCGCGAAATCAGCGCAGCGACGGGCGACATGACAACCGACGCGGGCAATGGCACGGCTGGCCTTGCCGGCGACGGCGCGCTGGCCACGCAGGCGGAACTGAACGGCGTCAATGGCCTGGCCGTGGATGAGGAGGGCCGCGTGGATGTAGCCGACACCACCAACAACGCCGTGCGGCAAATCTCCACGGGCCGCAGCTTTCCGGCAGAACCTCTGGCGCTGGCCACGCCAGCCACGCGCTACTTGTATGTGCAGTTCAACGCCGTGGCCACGCTGAACAGCATCAGCGTCAGCGCAGGAGCATATCAGCAGCAGGAGTTTTCGCTGACCACGGTGAGCGCGCCGCCGGTCTATCCCGTCGGCACACTCAGCGGCTGCGCATCGGGAACACCCTACGCGGCCAGTGCGGTCTGCGTGGTGGCGCTACACTTTGCTCCGGCGGATCCTGGCGAGAGCCG
>DAHUZD010000107.1 GCA_027306745.1 Acidobacteriaceae bacterium | reverse complement strand
GGGCGGACGACCGAAGAATCCAGAGGATGTAGGGCATAACATCCCCGCGAGCGTTCTCTGGATTCTTCACTTCGCTACGCTGCGATCAGAATGACGTGTCGAGGGTGTGGAGTTTTTGCACCCACCACTCAAGCCAAAAATCGGCTGGAGTAGGGCACTCAATGTCTCAGTGACTCCGAGTAACAATCAAAATCAACCAGATATATCCAATCGCAAAGCAAGCGAGAAAACTGAAACCGAAAGCTAGATTCATTGAGTATTTGAATCGTGTGTATTGAATCTGAGCGTTACGATATGCTTCGTAATCCATAGTGAGAGACGACATAAAAAAGACGCCCCAAATTAGGCACAGGGCTAACACGAACAATGGCGATGCGAGCGTCGCGAGTACAGACCCGCCCCCGCCATTCGAACGGAAAATTGTAGAGCCAACCAAGAGCACAATGGAGCCGGAAGCCAGCCCCATTACAAACTTGGCAATATCAACATACATTGAAAGCATCGGTATGAAGCTGCCTCGCTCACTTGGGAAGTCCATATTGAACGGGCCGGGCGGAAGGCACAGCCAAGATATCAACCACAGGGCGGGGCATATAAAAAACCCTAAGGCAATTCCGCAAAAGCCTGGCATATGAATCAGTGTGCGCATTGCCCAAAATTATAGACCTCGCTATTCACTCCGGAATGCGCCGCAACATTCAATCCTCCCCCTTGTCATTCCGGGCGTATGAAGTGAGTCGAGGAATCTGCGGTTGGCACAGATGTAGATAGAACCGCATATCCCATCCTTCGCGCTTTTGCGAAGGGTGGGGAGAGCCTCCACCCAGCTATACACCGGCCATGCCCACAGAAAGAAGGTCATTCTGAAGAGCATCGAGACAAAGAATCCAGAGGATGTAGGCTACATATTTTCCGCGAGCGTTCTCTGGATTCTTCACTTCGCGTGCTCGCTGCTGCGACCACGCTTCGATCAGAATGACTCGTCGAGGGAGTGGAGTTTTTGCCCCCACGCAAGCCTAAACGCAGTTTGAATGGGGCAACCGGGGCCTTCCCATTGAAGGAGCCGGTGCGCGTCTTGCATTTTTGGGGCCATACCTGCATAATGGAGAGAAGCGTTCCCGTGTCCAGAGATGGCCATGCGCGAGCGCACACATACCACGGCCGGACGGCCGCCCTGTTCGGGAAGTTGAAGACAAGCAACACAGGGTGGTTCAGCGGAAAACAAGCGCTGCAAGGTCCGCGCGGTGGGAGACAGAGGAAGCATGTCGAAAAAAGAAGGCAAGAATATTGCGAAGGCGCGCGCCCAGATGGAGCCGCGTCCCTATCTGCTGACCGAAGCGGTTCCGCTTCTGCAAAAGGTCAAGTACGCCAAATTTGACGAGACCGTCGATCTGACGCTGCGTTTGGGCGTGGACCCCAAGCACGCCGACCAGATGGTGCGTGGCACCGTTGTTTTGCCGCACGGCTTGGGTAAGACCAAGCGCGTGGCCGTGATCGCCACTGGTGAAAAGGTGCGCGAGGCCGAGGCTGCCGGAGCCGACATTGTGGGCGGCGAAGAGCTGGTCGAGAAGATTCAGAAGGAAAGCTGGACGGATTTTGATGCGCTGATCGCCACGCCGGACATGATGCGTTCGGTGGGTCGCTTGGGCAAGGTGCTTGGCCCGCGCGGGCTGATGCCGAATCCGAAGACCGGCACGGTGGCCACCGATGTGGCCGCGGCGGTGAAAGAGATCAAGGCTGGCAAGGTCGAGTTCCGCACGGACAAGACCGCGCTGGTGCATGTGCCGGTGGGCAAGCTGAGCTTTAGCGCCGAGAAGCTGGTGGAGAACGCGATGACGGTGATCGCCAGCGTGATGAAGGCCAAGCCTTCGGCGGCCACGGGCAAGTATGTCAAGGGCATGACGCTCAGCTCCACGATGGGGCCGGGCATTGCTCTGGACCATGCAGTGGCGGATGCGGCCGGCAAGGCCTAAGCGTGACGACGCGCCCGGGCGATGCCTGGAGATGCGCGCAGAAAAGGATTGGAAGCGAACATGGCATTGACCAAGGTTCAAAAGGCAGAGAAGGTGCAGGCGCTGGCCAAGGAATTGGCCGGCTCAACGACGGCGATCGTGGGCACCTTTGCAAAGTTGACGGTGACGCAGGACTTTGAACTGCGCACGGTGGTGCGCAAGGCGGGTGGCCGCTATCGCGTGCTGAAGAACAAGCTGGCCGCGCGCGCCTCGCAGGGCAGCCAGGTGGAAGCGGCGCTGCAAGGATTGAAGGGCGTCTCGTCGGTAGCCTATACCAGCGGCGACCCGGTCGAGTTGGCCAAGGCTCTTTCGACCTGGGTGAAGGAGAACGCGGAGTTCACCTTCAAGCTGGCGATCGTGGATGGCTAGGTTTTGAATGTGGCCGAGATTCAGCAGTTGGCCACGCTGCCGGGCCGCGAGGAGATCTTCTCGAAGCTGCTGTTCCTGATCAACGCGCCGGCGCAGCGTTTGGCGACGGTGATCAACGCCACGGGCCGCGATGTGGCCGTGGTGCTGAATCAGGCGGTGGAGCAGAACAAGTTTGCAGCGGCCTCTTAAGGGGCGCGGCTGCTAAGTATGCGCCGTTTTCCGCGCGGGTGTCAGGTCTGGGCACAACGGAACCGTGGCGGGCGGCAATCTGAGGCCAGACGGCCTTGGAGTGATGAAAGAAATCTGAACTAGAAAACGATTGGAGAATATCATGGCGGATTTGCAGGTATTGGAAGAGCAGATTGTTGGGCTGACGCTGTTGGATGCGGCGGCTCTGGTGACGAAGTTGGAAGAGCGCTTGGGCGTTTCGGCGGCAGCGGCAGCTCCCGTGATGGTTGCGGCGGGCGCAGGTGCTGGTGCGGCGGTGGCGGCTGAGGAGCAGACGGAGTTTACCGTGGTTCTGAAGGATGCCGGCGCGAACAAGATCAACACCATCAAGGTGGTGCGTGAAGTGACGGCCCTGGGCTTGAAGGAAGCCAAGGACCTGGTCGATGGCGCTCCAAAGACGCTGAAGGAAGGCGTGAGCAAGGAAGAGGCCGAGACGATCAAGAAGAAGTTCGCCGATGCAGGCGCGACCGTCGAAGTCAAGTAAGTGTGGATTTGCCCGGTGGGCGGATTTGCGGTAAGCTGATCGACAGGTCAGCTTCGCAGCCGCCCGCAGGGGTTTCGGGACGGAGTGCTGGGCGTTGCAGGGCGGGGCGCACGGGCACAAGGGTGGAAGCCGTCCGGCGAAGGCCGGGCTGGGTGCGAAAGCGCAGGCGGAAATTAAAATTCATCGTAATACAACAGTGCACAATCCGGTTGTGACGCTCGCGGGACGCTCGTGTCTCTCGCGGGTGTTTTGTTGTCTTTAGAGGTGTGGATGCCTCCACGCCGGTTCGGATTGTGGTGTGCGCTGGGCCTGGGGCTGGCAGCCGCGTATGGATTCATGCAGGGTTGAAGCCGAGGGCGCGGAGTAGTTCCGCCCGGTGCAGGGTGCAGCGGGGCGGGCAGACAGATTGAGGCGGGCAAAGACGGCGAACGCAGCCGGACGATGTCTGCATGCAGGGCCGCGGCATGCCGCCGTGGCGCAAAGTCGCAAGGGTAAAGGAAGCAGGAGTAAACATGCCGAACGAGAAGCGCGCGGTTCGCAGCCGACTCGATTTTTCCAAGATTCCGACGGAAATCCAGATTCCCAACCTGATTGAAGTGCAGCGCCGTTCCTACGAGCGCTTTTTGCAGATGGACAAGCTGCCAGCCGAACGTGAAGACGGCGGGTTGCAGGCGGTCTTCGCCTCCGTGCTGCCGATTACGGACTTCCGCAATCTTTCGCAATTGGACTTCGTCGACTACACCATTGGCAACTGGGAGTGCAAATGCGGCCACCTGAAAGGGCTGCATCACCTGCGCACCACCTGCGTCACCTGCGGCGACATGGTGATTACCGACCCATTTCATCCGGGCGAAGTGCTCTGCCACAAGTGCGGCACATACAACAAGAACACGCCGGATTTTTGCAACAAGTGCGGCGACCCAGTCAGCCTGCAACTGAAGTACGACCAGAGTGAGTGCGAAGAGCGCAGCATGACCTACTCTGCGCCGCTAAAGGTCACCAGTCGTCTGACGATCTACGACAAGAATCCCGAGACGGGCGCAAAGACCATCCGCGACATGAAGGAGCAGGAGGTCTTTTTTGGCGACATTCCGCTGATGACGCAGAATGGAACATTTCTGGTCAACGGAACCGAGCGCGTGATTGTGAGCCAGTTGCACCGCTCGCCGGGCGTCTTTTTTGAGACGGCCAACAACCGCACCTACTTCCTGGGCAAGATCATTCCCTATCGCGGCTCGTGGGTGGAGTTTGAGTACGACCAGAAGAATACGCTTTACGTCCGCATTGACCGCAAGCGCAAGTTTTTGGGCACAGTGTTTTTGCGCGCGCTGGGTCTCAGCTCAGACGAAGAGATTTTGAAGACCTTCTACACCACGGACACGATTGCACTCAAGAGTGGCAAGCTGTTCTGGACGCTGGATGCAAACTCCGACAGGGCAACGCACCTGTTGGGTGCAAAGCCGGCGCACGCCATCACGGTGAAGGGCGAGGAGATTGCACACTCTGGCCGCAAGGTGACGCCGAGCATTTTGAAGGCGCTGCGCGCTGCCAAGATCAGCGAAGTGGAAGTGGAGGCCAGTGAGCTGGACGGCGCAGTGACCGCCGCCGATGTGGTGGATACAACCACGGGCGAGCTGCTGCTGGAGGCCAATCAGGAACTGACCAAGGAAAAGCTCTCGCAGATTCTGGAGAGCAACGTCACTTCTGTCGAAGTCTTCTTTCCGGAGCGGGACGACGTGGGCGGCATACTGGCGCACACACTGCGCCGCGACACGGTGCACAAGCCGGAAGAAGCGCTGATCGAGATTTACCGCAAACTGCGTCCGGGTGATCCGCCGACGCTGGATACGGCGACCTCGCTGTTTGAGGGCATGTTTTTTGACCCGCGCAAGTATGACTTTTCGCGCGTGGGCCGTTTGAAGTTCAACATCAAGCTGTATGACAAGCAGGACCACACGCCGCTCGACAAGCGCACGCTGACGCCGGAGGATTTTTACGCGACGATCCGCTACCTGCTCAAGCTGCGCAAGAACATTGGCGTAGTGGATGACATCGATCACCTGGGCAACCGCCGCGTACGCGCTGTGGGCGAGCTGATGGAGAATCAGTTCCGCATCGGCCTGGTGCGCATGGAGCGCGCCATCAAGGAAAAGATGAGCGTCTATCCAGACATGTCGACGGCCATGCCGCACGACCTGATCAACGCCAAGCCTGTGATGGCGGTCATCCGCGAGTTCTTTGGCAGCAGCCAGCTCTCGCAGGTCATGGATCAGACCAATCCACTGTCAGAGATTACGCACAAGCGCCGTCTGTCCGCGCTGGGGCCGGGTGGTTTAAGCCGCGAGCGCGCCGGATTCGAAGTCCGCGACGTGCACCCGACGCACTATGGCCGCATCTGCCCGATTGAAACGCCGGAAGGCCCGAACATTGGACTGATCTCCTCGCTGTCGTGCTTTGCGCGCATTAACGAATACGGCTTTATTGAATCTCCGTACCGCCGCGTGCGCGATGGCCTGTTGCTGGACTTTGTGCAGGTGATCAACGCCGGCGATAGCGGGCTGCGTGTCGGCGATCATCTTGAGAAGCCGGACGCGATCAAGAAGAACCAGCAGCTGATCAAGGAGAAGAAGCGGCCGATGGAATATGGTCCGT
>DAHUZD010000398.1 GCA_027306745.1 Acidobacteriaceae bacterium | reverse complement strand
TTCCAAGCTGGGACAGCCACGACTCAACGTTGACGAGACTCACTGGATTTCCGCGTTCCGACATGGCCTTATCTCTTGCAAGTCTATGGATACGCCTAACCATCTCCTGCAAGGCTTGATCCATGCCATCGGATGCTGCCGCTTGCTCATCCGTCAACTGGCGAGTCTGGAGTTGGATTCGCTGTAGTGCGTAGTGCTTTAAGGTGTCATTTAGATTTTGCGGCGGTATTGTGACGGAAGATAAGCCAAAGGGACGCAAAGCCGGCTGCAGCAGCATGCTCTCATCCACCCATTTTTGACGAACCGACTCACTGGCCAGACTGGCCGCGAGCGGAATGTAGGTGGCGTACAAAGATTCGTATACAGGCTTTTCTGTTGTGAAGAGTTTGGATACTGCGGAAAGAGTGCCATCCATTGCTTTGGCCGCTTTCCGCTCATCGTGCTCTTGAAACGCACGCGTCAAAAGGCTACTAGCTTTTCCAAGCGCATCGGGAATCGGGGGGCCGGAAGGCAATGCCTGAATTGAAACCAAGTCGGACGCCAACTTATTTGCAGACGCAGATACATCCGCCTGTGTGGAACTTCCTGAGAGTTTTGCAAGTGCGGCAGACAACGATTGCAGTGTTTTCGCCAGAGTCGCGCGATGTTGTATCTCCTGTTGTGTGGCCTGAATCTGTGCAATATCCTGCGATCCGACCGGAACGTTCAGCAATGAGCTTTGCAGCATTTCCAGGCTGCCCGTATCCTCCACAATCTTGGACAGCGATGCATAATACGCTGCCAAAGCCTGCGAGGTAGATTGCATTTGCAGGGCCGCGGCTGCAGCATCCGTGGATGTTTTGCATGCACTCATCAGCATGCATGGCAACAACAAATACGAGAACAGGCCCGCGTGACGCAGTGCCCGCCATGCTGTTTCAAGTTTTGGATGCAGCGCCCCGCCCGTCTGCATGGCTCTCCTCCATGGATAGCTAGGTCGGGGGGATTCTATCAAAATTTTGCGCTGCTCGCCTTTTTGGTAGTGCGTGCGGCTACACGCCTGATGCACGCAGATGGTCCCGCTGGCACAGACGCTTCGGTTGTTGCATCCCGGAATACTTCCGATACGCATCCACCTTAGTCAGCCAAGCTGATGCTGGCAGGAGCCATCTTCCATTGCCCGCCATCGAAGAACACCAGCCCAAAGACATGCACGTTGGAACCGGCTGCTACGGGAGAACTGGCGGCAAGATTCGTTCCCGACTGTGGGTAGACCGTTACGGTTGAGGCCCCTGTCAGCGCAGTGAAGGCCGAGTCGGCGGGCAGCGTCAGCGTGAAGCTGGTGGTGTCTCCGCTGCTGATGGCTGCGGAGTTTGTACCGCTCAGACCTTGAGGTTCCAACTCCACCGCAGTGGCTGTGAGCGTGCCGGCCATCGGGCTTCCACCCATCATCGAACCACCCATGCCACCGCTCATCATGCCGCTGGCGCTAATCGGCATGACGGCTTGCCCGGCGTAGATATGGCTGGCATCGAAGGTCGGCGTAAATGGGACCTGGGTTAGATCCACACTCTCTGCATCGATCGAATACGAGGTGCTTGGACTTAGATTCACCGTAATTCCTGCTGAGAAATCCGATGCCATCATGCCCGTACCCACGCCATTCTGCATAACCAGAGCAAGCTGCGTCGCAGGCTGTCCGGTTACGGAGGTCAGCATCCCTTCGCCCATCGCGCCGCCAGAACCCATCATGGACTCCACATGGGTTGCCATCAGCGAACCATCCGACTGCAAAGTAGCATCCACCATCAGCAGCATTCCGGCGCTCATGGATCCCATCGAACTCATGCCCGTGCCGCTGAAGGTTGTCGAGGCATTCGTCATGAATGTAAGTGCCTGCGCAGCCTGCATGGAGGTCATAGCGAAAGAACTGCCCGTAGTGGAGGAAACGACGCCCATCATTTGCTGGACTCCGCCATCAATATAACTAGCTGGATTGCCAGAGCCTTGGAGAGCGGACGACATGTGAAACACAGGATTCATGTTCAGTGCTCCGGCTTGACCACTGACAGATGCTGCAAGATCAAGATCAAAATTCATTGCCATGGGTGTTGTTCCAGCGGTGATGGGCGCACTGAAAGCAATCGTACTGAGCATGGGGCCAGAGAGGGTCTGCTGCGTGAGCGCCTTCGACACCGGATCAACATACATTACAGTTGCCGAGCCAATCGTGATCGTAGCGCCAGTGTAAGTACCCTGCGGCACTGCAACCATGGACAGCGGCTGCATGGCCCCCATGGTGCGCATCATCTCCATCGGTACGGGAGTGGAAACCACATTCACCGGAGCGGAATTGCCAGTCAGCGTCATGGATGTGATGTTCATAGAAAAGGCCAGCATCCAGTCCGCCGGCGAGTCCCCGAGATTCACCTGCACAGGGGTGGTGGCAGCCAACGGCGTCTGACCTCTGGAAGCCATGCCGCCACCGCAGGCGCTCAGCAGCCCTGCCAACAGCAACACTCCACATGCGGTCGCAGAATGTACAAACCCAATCAAGCGCTTGGGCGCAGTGTGCAAATTAGTCGTATGGATACGCATTTCGGCTCCTTGGATATTGCTGCAACCATCTGTCAGCGAACGGCGACCTCCCGTTGAGGAGGAACCAGCGGCACCTTGCCCGCTGAATGCTCTAACCCAAGGAGACAGGAAGCGACGGCGCACTGTCGGTGACTCGAATCACCCGCACTGCTCCACGGTTGGGATGCATTCCTTCGGGGCGGAATGTCTGGTATCCTCACCTTTTTGGTAGTATGCGCAGCTCTACGCCAGACGCGCGCAGAAAGAATGGACAGCCATGCCGGAAGATCGCGCAAAAAAGCATCATAAAGACCGCATGGCCGAAACGCTGCGCGATGAAATCAGCTCCATGATGGAAGGCGAGCTGAGCGATCCGCGCATACACTTCGCCTACGTCAGTGAGGTGGTACTTGCGCCCGGCGGCAAGTCGGCGCAGATCTTCGTCGTCATCGACGGACAGGAAGAGGAAGAGCGCGAAACGCTGGCCGGGCTGAATGCCGCCAAGGGCTACATCCGCCACGAGCTGCTGGAGCGGCTGGGCAAGCGCCACATTCCTGAGCTGACGTTTACCATTGACCGCTCCCACCGCTTGAAAACGCGCATTGACGAGATGCTGGGCCGTGCCGAGCGCAACGCAAAACGGACTGCGGCCCGAGTCGCCGCGCAGGCGCAAACGCAGGCGGCTGCGCTACCCGCCGGGCCGGCGGATCTGCCAGCTTCTGCGGGCCAGAAAGACCACGAGCCATGACGCCACGCCGCGCCTATCACAAACATGCCGATCCACGGGCAGACGCATCCCCGGCGCAAGCGCCTGCAGAACTGCTGGAGGCCATCCGCAAGCGCCAGAGTTTTCTGGTGACGGCGCACGCACGCCCCGATGGTGACGCGGTTGGCTCCATGCTGGGCTGCGCGCTGCTGCTGGAGCAGTTGGGCAAGCAGGTGGATTTGGCGCTGCGTGATCGCGTGCCCATCATCTATCGCACGCTGCCGGGCGCAGAGCGCATTCGCTGCACGCCATCGATTGACCGCAGCTACGACGCGGTGTTGCTGCTGGAGTGTGACGGCATCGAGCGCACACGTCTGCGCGGACTGGAAGGCCAGTATCTGCTGAATATCGACCATCACGTAAGCGGGCGGGAGTTTGCGCAGATCAACTGGATTCATCCGCCGGCCAGCGCCGTGGGCGAGCTGGTCTACTGCCTGGCGCAAAGCCTGAACGCCACCGTGACGCCAGAGATCGCCACCTGCCTGTACACGGCTCTGTTGAGCGATACAGGGGCGTTTTGTTATGCGGGCACGCGCGCGCAGACCTTTGCCCTGGCGCAAGCCTTGGTTGAGCGCGGGGCCGATCCATCCCAGATTGCGCGCGATGTGTACTTCAGCAATCCGCAATCAAAGATGCGTCTGCTGGGAGCGGCGCTGGCCACGCTGCAACTGGAAGGCAAGATCGCATGGCTGTGGGTGACGCATGGCGACATGGTGCGATGCGGCGCGGTGGAAGAAGATTGCGAAGGCATCGTGAACTATGCGATCGGCATCGCAGGCGTGGAGGTGGCCGTGTTTCTGCGCGAGCTGCCCGACCACCGCCTGCGGCTGAGCCTGCGCAGCAAGGGCAGCTTCAACGTGGCCAGCGTGGCCGAAGACCTGGGCGGCGGCGGCCACGCCAACGCCAGCGGCTGCACGTTGGAAGGCCCGCTCTTCGCCGCCATTGACGCCATTCTGCGTGAGCTGCGCCAGCGCCTGCCGCAATCTGCATCTATCCCCGACGTCGCCTGAGCCGCGACATGCACGGCCCGCATCCGATATAAGAGAATGGGCGCAGTTGCGCGGAGGTGCGATGCACATAGTCTTTGCAGCGTCAGAGTGTGTTCCATTCGCCAAGACCGGCGGACTGGCCGATGTGCTAGGAGCCTTGCCAGCGGAGCTGACACAACTGGGCCATCGCGTCACCGTCTACATGCCGCTGTACCGCGGCGTGCTGGAGAAACTCATCAGGCCGAAAACTGCCATCGCCAGCCTGACGATTCCCTTCGCC
Organism: Acidobacteriaceae bacterium; assembly: GCA_027306745.1. Lineage (GTDB taxonomy): Bacteria > Acidobacteriota > Terriglobia > Terriglobales > Acidobacteriaceae > JAJZCX01. The sequence continues at coordinate 2,593 of DAHUZD010000398.1, read as the reverse complement.
TATTACAACCGGTTTGTGCGTATTGTGGATGGCGGTCTGCGCGATGGCGTGCAGTTTTATTTTGTCGATTGCCCGGAACTCTTTGACCGCGAGGGTTTCTATGGAGCGCGCGGCGGCGACTATCCTGACAATGCCGAACGATTTGGCCTGTTGGCCCGCGCAGTGCTGGAGGCGAGCAAGCAACTCGGCGTGCCTGATCTTTTCCATGTGCATGACTGGCAGGCCGCGCTGATTCCCGTTTATCTGCGCACCACATATTATTTCGATCCTGTGCTGCGCAAGGTTCCCTGCGTGCTGACCGTGCACAACGCCGGGTATCAAGGATGGTTTCCGCCCAAGACCACCGAGCAACTGTTGCTGCCGTGGGATGTCTTCACCATGGACAAGTTGGAACACTTTGACACCTTCAACTTTCTCAAGGGAGGCATCGTCTACTCGGATGCCATCACCACGGTCAGCCCCACTTACGCAAAAGAAATTCAGACCGAGGAGTTTGGTTTTGGATTGGAGAGCATGTTCCAGCACCGCGCCGCAGACCTGCATGGCATTCTGAATGGCGTGGACACGACGGCGTGGAATCCTGCCACGGATGCGCTGATCGCCGCGCATTACTCCCCGCGCAGGCTGGAGGGCAAGCAGGCCTGCCGACGCGATTTGTTGCATGCCTACGCGCTGGACGCTGTGCCGGAGACAACGCCGGTGGTGGGCATCGTCTCACGTCTGGCCACGCAGAAGGGATTTGATCTCATCATGGACATTGCCGATGAGCTGACGCAGGAGGAGATGGTGCTGCTGGTGCTAGGCAGCGGCGAGCCACACTATGAAAAATTTTTCGCGGAGCTTGCGGAAAAATATCCAGCGAAGATTGCCGTGCATATCGGATACGACAACGTGCTGGCGCATAAGATCGAAGCTGGCGCGGATATTTTTTTGATGCCCTCGCGCTATGAGCCATGCGGACTGAACCAGATTTACAGCTTGCGATATGGCACTCCGCCCGTGGTGCGGGCCACCGGCGGACTGGAAGACACAGTGCAGGAGTGGGACGCGCAGACGCGCACCGGCACAGGCTTCAAGTTTGTCGGCCTGGAAGCCAGCCATCTTCTAACTGCTCTGCGCCGGGCCTGCGCGGCGTTTCAAGACAAGCCTGCGTGGCAACAGTTACAGCTCAACGGCATGGCGCAGGAATTTGGCTGGCGCCAACCGGCCAAGCAATACGTCGCCGTGTATGAAGAGGTTGTGCGGCGGCGATCGTAATGCAGATTGTGTGGAAACTTACTGTGCTGGCTCCGCATGGAAGTGCGCGTGGATGGCGCGGGCGAGCTTGGCGTTGACGACGGCCGTGAGCGCCTCGACTGAAGCCTTTTTTACAGCGCCAAGGCTGCCGAAGTGTTCGAGCAGGCGCGTGCGCGTATTCCCACCCACGCCGGGAATATGCAGCAGTTCCGAGTCGCGGTCGCGCATCTCGCGCCGTTTGCGGTGATAGGTGATGGCGAAGCGATGCGACTCATCGCGGATACGCTGCACCAGGTGCAACACAGGTGAGTGCCGGTCGAGCACCACCGGCTCATCCTCCTGCCCGTAAACGTAGAGAATCTCCTCACGCTTGGCGATGGAGGCCAGCGATTGCGTGGCCAGGCCCAACTCTTCCAGCGCGGCTGCGGCGGCATGCAACTGGCCCAGGCCGCCATCGACGAGCACCAGGCTGGGCAACGGCTTTTTTTCTGCCTGCAACCGTTGATAGCGACGCAGCAAGACCTCCTTCATGCTGGCGAAGTCATCGACACCGGACACGGTTTTAATTTGAAATTTCCTGTAGTCCGATTTTTTCATCGCGCCTTTTTCCCAGACCACCAGCGAGGCCACCGTCTCAGCTCCCTGCGTGTGCGAGATGTCAAAACACTCGATGCGTTCCGGCAACTCCGGCAGATTCAGCGCTTCCTGCAAGGCCTGCTGCACCGCAAGTTGGCTGGGCTGTAAGACGCGGAAGCGCTGGTCATAGGATTGACGGGCATTTTGGCCGGCCAGATCAACCAACGCTCGCTTGTCGCCGCGTTGGGGTGCAAGGATTTCCACCCTGTGTCCGCTGCGCTCGCTCAGCAGCGTCGTGAGCGCTTCGCGATCGGCAAAATCCACCGGTAGATAGATGTGCGTGGGCACGTACTGCTGGTCAATATAACGTTGCTTGAGCAGCGCAGAAAAAAATGCGCCGGGATGGAAGGCTTCATCCTCTGGCGCATCGGGCGCAGGGATGGAGGCTTCCTCCTCTGGCGCAGGCTCTTCCACCTCAAGCAATTGCGGCAGCTCTTCCCAGAAAAATTCGCTGCGATCCACGATGCGCGCATTCCGCACATGAAAAAGATTTACGGCGAGCATTCCATTTTCGTAGTGGTAGCCAAAGACGTCGGCGTCATCGCCACTGGCGGCGGCCACGCGCTGCTTTTCTTGCAACTGGCGCACGGTCTCCAGCATGTCGCGACAGCGGGCGGCCTGCTCAAATTGTTCCGCGGCGGCGGCCTGCTCCATGCGTGCGAGCAGAGATTTTTCCAGATGTGCCGCGCGTCCTTCCAACAGCAGTTGTGCATCGCGTACG
>DAHUZD010000084.1 GCA_027306745.1 Acidobacteriaceae bacterium | reverse complement strand
GACATGTCACTGGAAAAAATACACTTCCTACGCGATTGGCACCCGGCAGAGTCCGTCGGCCATCGCTGCCTGGCCCGGGGACTCAGCGATTTGGCAGCCATGGGGGCCACCCCGCTGGCGGCATTTTTATCCCTCGCCTTGCCGCAAGAGTTGCTCATCCAGCCACCCCGGCAGTCGGCCTGGCAAGAGCGATTTTTTGACGGACTGTTGGCTTTAGCCAGCAAAAATGGTGTAGTGCTGGCGGGGGGCGACACGGCGCAGTCTCCCGCCGACATAGGAATCCAAATTGGCAATATCCGCCCGGGTAACTTTCATTCCAAGCGGAAGGCTCCAACTGGCTGGGTTATGGCCGACATTGTGCTGGCTGGCAGTGCGCCGCGTGGTCGGGCGCTGCTGCGCTCGACCGCCCAGCCCGGCGATTGCATCTATGTGACGGGGCATCTGGGCGGCGCGACCGCGGAGTTGGCACTGCTGCAAAAAAATCCCAAACGCTTTGCACGGCTACGAAACGAGGAGGAGGTCTCTCTCCACAGCGCCACGCATGCATCGCAGCATCCGCATCTCTTCCCCCAGCCCCGGCTGGCCGTGGGCCGCGCGCTGCTGATGCGACGTCTGGCCACGGCGGCCATCGACATTAGCGACGGCCTCTCCACCGATCTCGACCACCTATGCGAAGAGTCCGACGTGAGCGCGGTGATTGATCCAGCGCGCCTGCCACTGCATCCACTGGCCGCAACCCGGCCCAATGCGCTGCACCTGGCCCTGCACGGCGGCGAGGATTACGAGTTGCTTTTTACCGCCGCTGCAAAAACCCGCGTGCCGCGCAGCATCGCGGGCGTGCCAGTGGCCCGCATCGGCCAGATTCTCACCCGGCGAAAAGGTTCGCAGCCGCGCATGCTCATTCTGCAGGCCGACGCCAAACGCGCCGTGCCGTTGCATCCGGCGGGATGGGAACATTTCCGCGAGTAAAAACGGGCAGGGTAGTCAACAGTCCGGCCTACCAATTGCCCTGCTCCGCGTCCATCCAATACGGCACCGTGAATGCCTGAAAGCGCAGCCAATCCAATGCAGATTGCCAGATGCTTTGTCGCCGGTACGAGTGCCCCATGCAAGCCGCTTTTGGCGTGCGCGGGAAGGCAAACCACGGATTCCTCGACTCACTGCATTCGCTCAGAAGGACAAGGTGCAAGTCGTGCGGAGTTTTGTCGAGAAAGATAAGAGATGGTAGATGGAAAATTTTACCCCAACGACGAGCCATTCTGAGCGTAGCGAAGAATCCAGAGAATCCACGCTGCATTGATCCAGCCATCACCGTCTGTATCCTTCACTGCGTCCGCCCGTGGCGGACTTCGCTCAGGATGACTCTCTTGTTTGAGATGTGTATTCCTCGACTGGCCTGCGGCTCGCTCAGGGCCGGCTGCTCCCGTTGGTTGCTCAGAATGAATCGGTCAAGTGTTCCGTCGATGCAATTCTGGCCGCCTGGATTCACATCCGACGCGGCTGCTACCATCAAACTGGTATGTCTCAGCAAAAAATACGCGTCCGCTTTGCCCCGTCCCCCACTGGCTTGCTGCATGTCGGCAACGCCCGCACAGCTCTCTACAACTGGCTCTTTGCCCGGCGCACAGGTGGCGATTTTCTGCTACGCATCGAAGACACCGACGTCGAGCGCAGCGATGCGCGCTTTGAATCGCAGCTTTACGACGACCTGCGCTGGCTGGGATTGGATTGGGAAGAAGGCCCGCACTCTGGCCAACCGAACGATGGCCCCTGCGGCCCGTATCGGCAGTCGGAACGACTGGAAATCTACCGTGCGCACACGGAGCAATTGTTGCACGAGGGCAAGGCCTACCGCTGCTTCTGCACCGCAGAGCAACTGGAAGCCGAGCGCACTGCGGCCATCGCCGCGCAGCAGCCTCAGGTCTACAGCGGACGCTGCCGCGCACTCTCCGATGCAGAAAGCGCACGCCGCGCCACAGCGGGCGAGTCCTTCGCTGTGCGTCTGCGCATTCCTGACGCGCCCCTTCGCTTCGATGACATCGTGCGCGGCCCGGTCGAGTTTGCCGCCGAGGCCGTCTCCGACCCCATTCTTGTTCGCTCCGGCGGCATGCCCGTCTACAACTACGTGGTCACCGTGGACGACGCGTTGATGGGCATCACACATGTAATTCGCGGCGACGACCATCTCTCCAACACTCCCAAGCAGGTGGCCATCTACCACGCCTTTGGCTGGCCGTTGCCGCGGTTCGCGCACCTGTCCACGATTCTCGGCCCTGACCGCACGCGACTCTCCAAGCGCCACGGCGCCACTTCGCTCGCCAGCTTTCGCGAGATGGGAATTCTGCCGGAGGCGCTGGCGAATTATCTGGCGCTGCTCGGCTGGGGCGCAGAGGGCGGAACGCGCGAAACCTTCACGCTGCCAGAGCTGACGCAGGCCTTTACCCTAGAGCGCGTCACGCCATCGCCCGCGGTCTTTGATCCGCAAAAGTTGCACTGGCTCAACCGCCATTACATCAAGCAGGCTGCGCCAGAGCGCATCGCCACGCTGGCCCGGCCTGCGTTTGTGCAGACAGGCTGGCTGCCTGCGCAGACGGATAACGCCGCCATCGAAGCCTGGTTTGCCCAGGTGGTGGCGCTCTTTGCTCCGTCCGTCGATCAGCTCGATCAGTTGCCACAGAAGGCGCGTTTCTTGTTCGCGCTGGATGCGCAAACCGCAGCAGCAGAACCAGAAAATGCCGCTGTACTGGCCACAGAAATTGCGCAAAGTGTGTTGAAAGATTTTGCTGCGCGCATCGCTGCGCTGCCCGCGCCAGTGACTCCAGAGGCATTCAAGGATGTGATGAATGCGGTGAAGGCTGCAACAGGTGCAAAGGGCAAGGATTTATTTCATCCCGTGCGCATTGCACTGACCGGCGCGCACTCCGGCCCGGAGTTTGACAAAGTGATTCCGCTCGTCGAAACCGGCAGCCGCCTGCCGCTGCCCACTCCTGTGGCCAGCGTGCAGACGCGCGCAGCGCAAAGCCTGCTGCAGCGCCCAAGCGCATAGCGGACGCAATCGATTCTATTTAGTGTGCTGCTTCTGGCAATGCCGTATGCTCACGGCCCTTCAGCCGGTCGTAGAGATATTCATCGCTCACTGTGCCCAGCGATTCGTTGTACAGGCTGGGGGTTCCGGCAGCGGCGTGCAACTCTTCTGTAAATTCATGCAAGGCGCGCAGGCGGTCGGCGGTCGCGGGAAACTCCCCGCGACTGGTGCGGAAAAATTTCTGATAGCCATGATCGACCAGCGTGGCCCGCTCACCCGCTACGATGCAGGCGGCGTGGCCCGTGCTGGCCACGGAGCCGTCAGCAGCGCGTAGCAGCGTCATCGCGCATCCATGTCGGCTGACAACCATGCGGTCTGCGCGGTCTGCCGCTGGGTGCACATCAAAGCCCGCGCTGCGGAGATTGTGGAGGGCTTCGTCGAAGGAGATTTGCTTGTTGATTCGCGCCATGATGTCCAGTGCTGGTTGAAATCTGTGCCGCCCATTCCACTCGGGGCCTGCGGCGACTACACTTCCAGTATAGTCGCGCTGGCCGCCATGCTTCGCATTTCCCAACCCGAACTGGACGCGCTGCGGCGGTATGCCGAACAAGCCTACCCCGAAGAGTGCTGCGGCGTGCTGTTGGGCCATATGGAGGCCGACCTTAATCAGGTTGTGCTGGTTGCGCCCGTGGCGAACATTGCAGAGGAAGCGCGCACGCGCCGCTACCAGATCGCGCCCGAGGAATTGATCCGGTTGCAACGCACCGCGCGCGAACAAGGCTTGTCCATCGTGGGCTTCTACCACTCACACCCGGAGCACGCGGCGCAATGGTCGCCGTCGGACCTGTCCGAGGCGCATTGGACGGGCTGCTCCTACGTCATCACCAGCGTGCGTGCGAACAACGAGGGTGTTGCCGCACAGACCACGCGCAGCTTTCGCCTGACCGGCAGCGACCCAGACAAACAATTTACCGAAGAGGAGATTGTGCTGGATGCAGTCTGACCCGAAGCACGACCACCATGCGCACGCCGCCGCGCCGACGCTGACGCCGGAGGAGATGGATCGTTACGCACGCCACCTGACGCTGCCGCAAGTGGGCGCGGAGGGACAGCAGAAGCTGAAGGCCGCGCGCGTGCTGTGTGTGGGAGCAGGCGGATTGGGTTCGCCAGCACTGCTGTATCTGGCCGCTGCGGGCGTAGGTGCGCTGGGTATCGCGGACGCCGATGCCGTGGATGCCAGCAATCTGCAACGGCAGGTGCTGCACGGCGCGAGCGATGTGGGTCGCGCGAAGACAGACTCGGCAGCGGAGCGGTTGCGTGCGCTGAATCCTCACCTCTCGTTGCAACTGCATCCTGTGCGACTCACCTCTGCCAATGCGCTGGAAATCTTTGCAGACTACGACATCATCCTCGACGGCACGGACAACTTTTCCGCGCGCTATGCGATTAGCGATGCTTGCGTGCAGCTCGGCAAGCCGCATGTTTACGCCGCCGTGGATCGCTTCGAAGGCCAAGCCAGCGTTTTTTCTGCCGTTGATGCCACTGGCGCTCGCGGGCCTTGCTATCGTTGCCTGCATCCCGCTCCACCGCCGCCAGAGTCGATGCGCTCTTGCACCGAGGCTGGAGTGCTCGGCGTGCTGCCCGGTGTGCTTGGCTTGATTCAAGCTACAGAGACGCTGAAACTAATCCTCGGCTGCGGCGAACCACTCATCGCGCGTCTGCTGCTCTTCAATGCACTGGCCATGCGCTTCCGCGAGATTGTCCTGCACCGCAATCCCAACTGCCCCGGCTGCGGAAATGCGACCGCGCTGGCAAAAACATCTGCGGTCGCCGACAATAGAAGTATGGTCAACGGCATTCCTCAAATCACACCGGCGGAGCTAAAGCGCCGCCTCGACGCTGGCGAAACCCTCTGCGTGATCGACGTGCGGGAGCCGCATGAATACGCTCGCGCGCACATCGGCGGCACGCTAATTCCACTCAACGATCTGCCGCAGCGACTGCATGAACTGGATCGCTCCCAGGAAATTGTTGTGCATTGCAAGATGGGCGGACGCAGCCAGAAGGCCGCAGAGTTTTTGGCTCAAGCCGGCTTCAAGCGACTGCACAATCTGGCCGGGGGCATTCAGGCCTGGTCGGAAACGGTCGATCCCACTGTGCCAAAGTATTAAGCTGTACCCAACCGATCGCCGCTCTTACAACTCCCAGCGTTGTCGCCATTGGATCGACGCGCGCAGCCGCCACACAGCGGCGATCATTCCCAAGAGCAGAACAAAACTGGCCAGCACCACTGCGGGCCAAAACTCCCAGCGGTGAATGTGCATCAGCCGCTCAACAAACCAGAAATAGCCAATGCCCGCCAATAAAAAATTGCGTGCGCGGCTGCACGGTGAGCGCAGAGCCATCGCCAAAGCAAAAGCCAAAAGCAGAAAATCATAGACTTGATGCTTGAAGCAAAGCAGGCAGGCCGCCGTCAAACAGGCGAGCAGCACGCGGCCATCTGCCTGCGCATCGCGCACAAAGAAATATGCGGCCAGCGCCACGGCCAGCACCACGGCGCACACATACGGAGCCAGTTCGATCCAGTGCGCGCATGGAGCCAGATAGAAAGCATCCGGTTCAGGATGCAACAGTGGCGGGCGGCGCAAAACAATCTCCGCAACCGCCATCATGTTGGCCAAGCCCGGGGATACATTGTCGGCGGCCGTACGGAACGGCTCCAGCAACAGCACGCGCAGCGGCGTCGTACACAGCCAGACATAAACAATCAGCAGCCCAGCCAGTGGCGGCAGTAAAGAATACGCCAGCAGCCTCCATCTGCGCCGCAACAGCAAAAAAAACGCCAGCGGCGGAGCGATGCTGTACTTGGCATAGCCTAGGCCGAGCAGCAGCCCGCGCGCACGCGCCGAAGCCGCCACGGTCCAAAGCGCCAGCGTGACCAACACGAGTGCCGTCAACTGCCCATTACCCAACACCACGCGCGCGGGCGTGCCCACAAAAAACAGCACGAACAGTAGCCATGCCTGCCGCGGCGGTAATTCATACAAATGCGCGATGCAGGCGCAACTGAGCACCAGCAGCGCCAGGCTGCACAAGGCCCAGATGATCTTTGCCTGCGCAAACGACAGCCAGCCCAGCGGCAAGAGCAACGCGTAAACTTCATGCAGATAATTGGGAACCTGATTGAGCAGAATGCGATGGCCACGATCGCCCGCTAGATACACAGCCCAAGGATCAACATGCTGCGCGAACAAGCGCTCCGGCGACCACTGCAAATCCAAAGATCGATGCGTAGCGTTGCGCAGTCCGTCCACAACGGACATGAGCGCCAGCAGCGTGCCCGCCCAAAGCGCGGGCAGCGTCAGCAGCACGCGCAGCACCGGGTTGCGTTCCAGCTGCGCTTCGTCATGGCGAGTCGCGGTCTGCATTGTGTCTACGCGGAAGTCTACGCGATCCGCAGTAATTTAGGAGAGATGAATGTTGACCAGATCCTGCGCTCCGCCCTGCGGCATGCCCGGAGAAATCTGCGAGGTCTGCGGCGCGCGCCAATGGTCGATATAGGAAACCTGATGCACGCAAGAGATAGTGCAATGTGGCGCGCAGGTCTTGCTGGTCAAAAACTCGCGGCGCACATCGGCGTTGGAGTACTCCGCCAGTGGCACGCCGGGGTGCCCGCGCTGTTGCGAGCAGTAATGCACCAGGCCGTTCTCGCAAATGTAGATGTAGCGCGCACCGGCGCGGCAACGCCAATCGTTGGGCCTTCCCTCGGCAATGGCCTGCTGAAAATGATTGAAGCGTGAGTAGCTGCGCTTGCTGAGCGCGCGCACCTGGTTGAAGATCGAGTATTCCTTATCGCCAATCGGCTTCAGTTGGCCATCGCCATCGTGAATGATGCCGATGGTTGAGGTCAGCCCCAATTCCAACGCGCGGCGCGCGATGGTCAGCGCGTCCTCCGGATGCTGAATGCCACCGCCCACCACGGAATTGATGTTGACGTGGAATAGTGCGTGCTCGGCCAGCATCTGCAATTTTTTGTCGAGCACCTTCAGGCTTTTCTTCGACACCTCGTCCGGCTGCACGTTGTCGATGGAAATCTGCAAGTGATCAAGTCCGGCGCGGTTCAGCCGATGGATGCGCTCTGGCATCAACAGATAGCCGTTGGTGATCATGCCCGCGATGCGTCCGTGGTGGCGAATGCGCGCGATGATCGCATCCAACTCTGGGTGCAGCAGCGGCTCCCCGCCAGAGATGGTGATGACGCTGGTTCCCAGGCGCGCCAGGTGGTCAATGCGGCGCAGCATCTCCGGCAGCGGCACCGGATCGGAAACCTCGTCGTACTCATTGCAGTAGGTACAGGAAAGGTTGCAGCGGCGCATGGGAACAATGTGCGCCATATATGGATGGCCAGTGGACACCAACGCGTGGCCAATGGAGGTCAGCTCTCGCGCACGGCGCGCAATGGCACGGACGCGGCGGCGCAATGCAGACGGCGGCGCTACGGCTGGAGAGGCTAAGGCTGGGGATGCGGCACTCATGGGCTATGACTATTGAAGCATAATTGTGAATTCGTTTTTTTTACGCGCCGCAATCCGCGCTTCTCAAGGGCGGTCTGTGGATATATTCTGCAAAAATCCCCGCGCACGCAAACGATCCAGCACCACATTCTGAATCCTTTGCTGCGCTTCTTCGATCGATGGATCGCCCTCGATGCAAAGCACGCGCTCCGGCTCTCGCGCAGCAATCGCTTGATACGCCGCATGCACGCGCTCGTGAAACTCCAGCCGCTCCTGTTCAAAACGGTCTGCGGCCACGGAGCCTTTTGCGGCGCTGGCCTGCACCTGTGCGGTGCGGCTGCTGGTTCGCGCACGGCTGATGGCCAGCGGCGGCAACAGCAGAATTGTCAGACCTGGCTGCACATCGCCGCACAACACGCGATGCAGTGCCAGCACCGGCTCACTGCCCAGACCGCGTCCTCCGCCTTGGTACGCCTCGGTGGAGTCGGTGAAGCGGTCGCAGAGGACGATTTTTTCCTCAGCCAGCGCGGGATCTATACGCTCCGCAATCGACTGCGCGCGGTCGGCGAACATCATCGCCATTTCGGCCAGGGGCGCAACGCCGGTGGTCTTTGCATCCAGCAGCAGTGCGCGAATGCGCTCGCCGAGCGCGGTGTCTCCGGGCTGGCGCGTCACCAGAATCGGCAGCCCCTGCTGCTGCAAAAATGCGGCCAGCAACGCCAGTTGCGTGCTCTTGCCAGAGCCGTCCAATCCTTCGAAGGTCAAAAAAAATCCGCGCCGCATGTCGGGAGTCTATCACTCGCACAATTGATAAAGTCTCCACGCGCGTCAACCGACACCAAGTCATTCTGAGCGACCATTCGGATCGGAGAATCCAGACGATCTATGCTGTAAGGATTTGGCCAAATTTCTTTAGATTCTTCGTCGCTGCGCTCCTCAGAATGACTCCACGCATGCGGAAATCGCCGAATCGCAAAAATCATCGCAAAATGAAAATTTTTCATTCCTGGCGAGCGTTGCGAGTCAAGAAATCTGCGATTGACATTCCCAAGCTTCGCACCCTATGCCAAGAACTGGGTATGCCCTCATGTGGCTCCGGTCGAAAGTACTCCGCCCAAGGCGCTTCATCCCACCTGCATTACACTGGTCTGTCGTTCCAACTCGTCAAGAATTGGTCCCAGATCGGCGGAAAGCTATGCGACAAAAATCTTTACTCCCCTTATATATGTTGTGCACTTTCGCCAGCGTAACCCTGCTGGCACAGGTTTCCAAGCCTGCTGCGGCAGGCGGTGCGAATCCTGCGAATGCCAGCAACGCTGTGCCTGCGGCCAGCACTCCCATCACCGTCACGGTGGATGCAACCGATGCACCGCGCAAGATGCTGCATGCGCACCTCACCATCCCCGTGCAGCCGGGCGAGGTGACGCTGCTCTACCCCAAGTGGATTCCCGGCGAGCATGAGCCGAGCGGCCCCATCGACAATTTGGCTGGCATCGTAATTGAAGCCAACGGTCAACGGCTGCCCTGGGTACGTGACAGCGTCAACATGTTTGCGCTGCGCGTGCATGTGCCCGCAGGCGTCACCACGCTCGACGTGCAGGATGACTTTCTGACCACGGCGGCAGCCACTGGATTTTCCTCTGGCGCGTCGACTAGCGAAAACCTGGCCATGATTAGCTGGAATGAGGTCATGCTCTACCCGCAAGGCAAAGTGGCTGCGGATATTCCTGTCACAGCTTCCGTCACACTGCCCAACGGCTGGCAGTTTGGCACAGCGCTGACGCCCACCGGTCACGATGGCGCCACCACACACTTCGCCACTGTCTCGCTGGAGCAGTTGATTGACTCGCCAGTGTTGAGCGGGCGCTACTTCAAAGAAATTCCGCTGGCTCCAGAGGTAACGCCAAAGCACTATCTCGACTTGGCAGCCGACGGGCCGGAGGATCTCGATCTACGACCAGAGACGCTGACGGCCTTCAACAATCTGGTGCGAGAAGCGGGCGCGCTTTACGCTTCGCGGCATTACACCAGCTATCACTTCCTGGTCACGCTCAGCGATCAGGTGGCGCATTTTGGATTGGAGCATCACCAATCGAGCGACGACCGCGTACGCGAAAAAACATTTTTGGAGCCAGACCTGCTGCTGCTGGAAGGCGACCTGCTGCCGCATGAGTACACACACTCGTGGAATGGAAAGTATCGCCGCCCCGCCGGACTGCTCTCGCCGGATTATCAAACTCCCATGCGCGGCGATCTGCTCTGGGTCTATGAAGGGCTGACGGAATATCTGGGC
>DAHUZD010000075.1 GCA_027306745.1 Acidobacteriaceae bacterium | reverse complement strand
ATACGAACGGCTCCACTCCTATCCTGGATGTACACCTTGGTGGGGTCAGAATAGGTGACAACTCCGCGCAAATGGGCCTGTCCACCGATTGCAAGCGCACGCAGGCTGCTGATTGAATCAACCGGCTCCAGCCAGTGAAGCGAATAAATCACCGCGCCAACTGCAACAGCTACGATGCAGCAGACGAGCAGCAGAGCCTTGGCGACAGGTCGATTCATGGTCCAATGCGACCGGCCCGCTGGATCCTGCACATCCAGACGCGTACGACCCCGCTCCTGATTGCCTTCCATGGAAACTCCGCTCATCCGCGAATTCAAATGGCCCGTTGCAAAGTGCCGCCCAGAACACACCGCTCTTCCCTGCACAGCCTATCGGCCAGTGTATGCAAATCGATGAACGGTGCTTGACTGTTCCCGGCAACAACTCGTCGACGCATCGCTTTTGGCAGGCAGGCTGCAACCTGCCTACCTGCCAAAATGGGAATTCAGCACAGCAAATCAGTCCACGGCTGCCTCGATTCGAGTGCGCATCTGCCGGGCTGCAGCGACAAGGGAAGCCAGCGCCTGCCGCACTTCGGGCCAGCCGCGCGTCTTCAATCCGCAGTCAGGATTCACCCAAATTTGCTCCGGCTTCAACACACGCAAGGCCTTCTGCAACAGATCCTCCATCTCGGCCACACTAGGTACTCTGGGCGAATGAATATCGTAGACGCCCGGCCCGATTGCGTTCGGGTACTGAGTTCGCTCAAATGCGTCCAGCAGTTCCATGCGTGAGCGCGAGCATTCCATGGAAATTACGTCGGCATCCATGCGAATGATGGCGTCGATGATGTCGTTGAACTCGGCGTAGCACATGTGTGTGTGGATCTGCGTGGCGTCCTGCACTCCGCTCGCGGCCAGGCGAAAGGCATCCACGCTCCACTGCAAATACTCCGGCCAATCGGCCCGGCGCAGCGGCAGTCCTTCGCGCAGCGCTGGCTCATCGATCTGAATAATGCGGATGCCTGCTGCCTCCAGATCGCTCACCTCGTCCCGGATCGCCAACGCGATTTGCTGGCAGGTCACCGAACGCGGCTGATCGTTGCGTACAAAAGACCACTGCAAAATCGTCACCGGTCCGGTCAGCATTCCCTTCACCGGCTGCTGGGTCAACGCTTGCGCAGCCTGCGACCAGCGCACCGTCATCGGTTGCAGACGCGCCACATCGCCATAGATTACGGGCGGCTTGACGCAGCGGGAGCCGTAGCTTTGCACCCAGCCATTTTGAGTAAAGGCAAACCCTGCGAGTTGTTCGCCAAAGTACTCCACCATGTCGTTGCGCTCAAACTCCCCGTGCACCAAAACATCCAGCCCCATCTCTTCCTGCACGCGAATTGCGCGTTCCATCTCCTCATGCAGAAATTTTTCGTAGCTCGCCGTATCAATTTTTCCCGCGCGATGCGCAGCCCGCTGGGAACGAACCTCCGCTGTCTGTGGAAATGAGCCAATGGTGGTGGTGGGAAACTCCGGCAGGCCCAACACGGCGGACTGTTTCTTGCGCCGCACCGGATATGGATTCTTGCGGGCCAGCATGGTTGCATCCATGGCTTGCTGGCGCTGTTGTACGGCAATGCTGTGGATGCGCGCTGACGCGGCCCGCGTTTGTAAACTGGACTGGCTGGCCTGCATGGCCACGGCAATCCGGCTGGCATCTTCCACGGCACCCGCCAGCCAGGCAACCTCCTCCAGCTTTTGCTTGCCAAAGGCCAACCAGCCGCGCAGTTCCGCATCCAACTTCGTCTCCTGATTCAAATCATGCGGACTGTGCAGCAGCGAGCAAGAAGGCGCAACCTCCACGCGATCCTTGCCCAATGCCTGCACAGCTTGGGCGATCATCGCATGCGCTGCCGCCAGATCCGCGCGCCAGATGTTGCGTCCGTCAATGACGCCGAGCGAAAGCACCGTGTTGTTCGGCAATGCCGCCAGCACGGCTGGCAATTGTTCTGGAGCGCGCACCAGATCCAGATGCAGTCCGGCAGCATCCAGCTCCAGCGCCAGCTTGGCATTTTCGTTTAGTCCACCGAAATACGTGGTAAGCATCCACTTCGGCAATGCACTCTGTGCGTGCAGGTACGCATACGCCGCGCGGTAGAGCGCCTGCGCCTGTGCGTCGAGATCGAGTACCAAACACGGCTCGTCGATCTGCACCCACTCCGCCCCGGCAGCACGCAATTGCGACAAAATTTCTGTGTACAGCGGAAGGATTGCCTCCAGAACCTGCCGCTGTGTCTGCCCCGCTTCTGAAATCTTGCCTAACAAAACAAAGGACACTGGCCCCAACAACACAGGCCGCGTGGGAATGCCCAGCGTCTTCGCCTCGAAAAAATCATCCACAGGTTTGCGACTGCGCAAAGCGAATTGCATCTCCGCCTCAAACTCCGGCACAACGTAGTGGTAATTTGTGTCGAACCACTTGGTCATCTCCATCGCAGGCGCATCGCTGCGTCCGCGTGCCATGGCGAAGTACGTTGACAGCGGCACTGGTCCGCTGGCGCAGCCATACCGGCGCGGAATTGCGCCGAGCATCACTGCGGTGTCGAGTACATGGTCATAAAAGGAAAAGTCATTCGACGGAGGAACGGCAATGCCCGCCTCACGTTGCAGCTTCCAATGCGCGGCGCGTAGTTCTGCTCCAGCATGCAGAAGCTCCTGCTCGCTGCGTTTGCCCGCCCAAAAATCCTCCAGCGCAAACTTCAACTCCCGGCGCTGGCCCATGCGTGGAAATCCCAAATTCCGTGCGCGTGTCTCCATGCTGCACTCTCCTGAAATAGAATTCGCCCCGCCGCTTGCTTGCCGCACTGCGCACTGCTGCCTGGTTGTACAAGGGAAATTGAGGATGCAGGAAGAGACTGCCAAAATGCAGGGAAAGCTCCGCCATCACCCCACCTTCCCCTCGAAGGCGTGTGCATTGCCATGCCCGGTTTGGGCACGCTTCTCGGCAGGTCTTCGGACTTGCAGGCTGAACCCTACCAGCTCCAGCTTCCCAATCCGTGGCCGGATCAGTGCTTATGTTTGGAGCCTTCGTTCCTGCTTACCGCTGCGGGGCAGTTCCGGTTTTTCACCGGATTCCCTTTTCAGCCCGACTCATCCAGCCGGGCACCGCGAAGTATTTCGACTATATATGGAATACAAAGAATCGAGCAAATGTGAAATCTATCAGGCTGGCAACTGGAGTCGCGTTTGGGCGCGATCGATCAACGTCCGCTGGAGCCAAAGCCCTTCGCTCCGCGTTCTGACGCAGTGAGCGCATCGACCACTTCGATGGCCTCCGCCGTCATGGCGTGGAAGGGCGACATCTGAATGATCTTGTCACCCTTGGATATCTTGACGCTCACATCCGTCTGCTCCAACACAACATCGATCACTGCGCCCGCAACGTCGCGCACCACGCGCAGGCTCGTCTGCGGCTGATTTACGTTGAGCAGGCAAATGAGCAACTCGCCACGATAGCCCGCGTCGATTCTGCCGCCCGCGTAGGTGACGCCACGCATGGCCATCGACGAGCGATCGCCCAGCACGAAGCCGCAGCCCGGCGGGCCCTCCACGGCAATGCCGGTACGCACGCGTACCGGCACTCCCGGCGGCAGCACCACATCCTCAATCGCGTAGAGATCAAATCCCAAATCTGCGCCGGGATGCGCAACCGTGGGAGCCTTTGCGTCTGGGTGCAGCAGTTGTACTTTGAACATCGCTCAAAACTCCTCGTGGAAGCCGACCTCGCCCGGAACCGCAACTTGATACGCAGAGACACGACGCTCAAAAAAGTTCGTCAACTCCTGCACATCCTGCAATTCCATAAAGCCGAATGGATTTTTTGAGCCAAAGACCGGCGCGATGCCCAGCCGCGTCAGGCGCGAGTCTGCAACGTATTCCAAGTACTGGCGCATCTCACGCACCGAGAGTCCAGCCACGCCGCCGCTGAGCAAATCTTCCGCAAACTGCGTTTCGCAATCCACGGCCTCGCGCATCATCTGAATCACGTCGCGCTCCATCTGCGCATCAAACAGGTGAGGATGCTGGCTGCGCACGACGTTGACCACTTCGAAGGCAAACTCCAAATGGCAGCTTTCGTCGCGAAAAACCCAGTTGGTTCCTGAAGCCAAGCCATGCAGCAAGCCACGCGAACGCAGGAAATATACATATGCAAAAGCCGCGAAGAAGAAGAGGCCTTCAATCGTTCCTGCAAAGCAGATCAGGTTCAGCAGAAACTGGCGCTGCTCCTGTTCGGTGCGCAACTCATCCAATCCTTGGATCGAGTCCATCCACTTCATGCAGAACTGAGCCTTTTTGGCGATCGAGGGAATGTTCTCCACCGCGGCAAATGCAGCGGCGCGACCCTCCGGCTCCGGAATGTAGTTGTCGAGTAGCGTTAGATAAAACTGCACATGCACAGCCTCTTCAAACAACTGCCGCGACAGGTACAGGCGCGCCTCGGGTGAGTTGATGTGCTTGTATAAATTCAGCACCAGATTGTTTGAAACGATGGAGTCGCCCGTGGCGAAGAAGGCCACCAGCCTCTGGATCAGATGAATCTCCGCCGTGCTTAGGCGCGAGCGCAGGTCAGCCAGGTCCGTGGAAAAATCCACTTCCTCAACCGTCCACGTGTTGCGAATGCCGTCCTTGAACATC
>DAHUZD010000384.1 GCA_027306745.1 Acidobacteriaceae bacterium | reverse complement strand
ATCCAAACCGCTCGGCTCGCATTGCGCTTATTCACTACTCGGAGGTAGAAAAGCGCTACATTCTGCATCCGATCGGCTTGCAGGTGGGCCAGTCGATCATGAGCGGCACGGAGGCTGACATTCTGGTGGGCAATGCGCTGCCGTTGCGCAACATCCCCGCTGGCACCACGGTGCACAACGTGGAACTGCGCCCCGGCAAAGGCGCGCAGATGGTGCGCTCGGCAGGCTCTTCGGCGCAGTTGGTGGCCAAGGAAGGCGACTACGCATTGTTGAAGCTGCCCTCTGGCGAGACGCGCAAGGTTCTGGTGGATTGCATGGCGACCGTGGGCCAGGTGGGCAACACGGATCATGAGAACGTATCCATCGGCAAGGCGGGCCGCAACCGCTGGAAGGGCATTCGCCCATCCAACCGCGGCGTGGCTATGAATCCTGTCGATCACCCGCATGGTGGCGGCGAGGGCAAAACCTCGGGCGGACGCCATCCGGTAACTCCATGGGGACAGCCAACGCGCGGCTACAAGACGCGCAACAACAAGCGCACCGATGCGATGATCGTCAATCGCCGCAGCAAGTAAGCAGGAAGGAACAGAGAAGCAATGGCACGTTCGACGAAAAAAGGGCCGTTTATCGATACACACCTGATGGTGAAGATCGAAACGATGAACAAGGCCAACGACAAAAAGGTGCTGCGTACCTGGTCGCGGCGGTCCACGATTCACCCGGACATGGTCGGCCACACGATTGCCGTCCACAACGGAAAAAAGTTTATCCCCGTCTACGTGACGGAAAACATGGTGGGGCACAAGCTGGGCGAATTTGCCGCCACTCGGACCTTCAAGGGACACTCGGCCAAGGCGGCGGAGACAACCGCCAAGCCGAAGTAGCGGCTGGAAAGGCGTAGCGGAAGATGCAATTTGAGACACAAGAGTTTCGGGCAGAGGCGCGCTACCAGCGTGTATCGCCGCAAAAGGCGAAGCTGGTGCTGGACCTGATCAAGGGCCAGCGCGTTGAGGATGCGCTGCATACCGTGGCCTTCACCAAGAAGCGCGTGGCGCCACTGGTGGAAAAGGTGCTGCGCTCAGCGCTGGAGAATGCCAATTACCTGAGCCAGGAGCGCGGACTGGATGTCGATGTCGACAACCTGTACGTGAAGCTGGCCGTGGCCAACGACGGGCCGCGCATGAAGCGCATTCGTCCCGCCCCCATGGGCCGGGCCTTCCGCTATCAGCGCCGCATGGCCAACATCATCGTCTCCGTAGCCGAGCGCAAGCGCGGCGGTTCGGCAGATGTGGCCGGGCCGGAGACTGCGACAGTAACCAGTTCGCAGGCAGCCAAAAAGACGGCGGTGAAGAAGACGGCGGCCAAAAAGTCCACCGGCAAGACTGCGGCCAAAAAGACGGCTGCCAAGAAATCCCCGGCCAAAAAGGCCGCCAAGTAGGCAACGGAAGGAAACGCAATGGGTCAAAAAGTTCACCCGTATGGATTTCGCTTAGGCGTCAACAAGCCGTGGCGCTCACGCTGGTTTGTTGAGAAGGGCTATGACCGCCTGCTGGTGGAAGACGTGCAACTGAAGCGCGAACTGCGCGAAAAGTTGAAGGCCGCCGGCATCAGCTCGGTGGAGATTGAGCGTCCCGGCAACAAGCTGCGCCTCATCATCCGCACCGCGCGGCCCGGCATCATCATCGGGCGCAAAGGCGCGGAGATTGACAAGCTCAAGGCTGAGATCCAGAAGCGCACCAACCGCGAGGTCTTCATCGACATTCTCGAGGTGAACAAGCCGGAGCTGGATGCGCAATTGGTGGCCGAGGCCATCGCGCTGCAACTGGAAAAGCGCGTCAGTTTCCGTCGTGCCATGCGCAAGTCGGTGGATTCGGCGCTGCGCTTTGGCTGCCGTGGCATCAAGGTGCGCGTTTCGGGCCGCTTGAACGGCAATGAGATCGCCCGCTCTGAGTGGTATCTGCAGGGACGTTTGCCACTGCACACCCTGCGCGCCGACATTGATTACGGTTTTGCCGAGGCGCACACCACCTACGGCATCATCGGTATCAAGACGTGGATTTACAGCGGCGAGATTTATCAGCAGACGAAGCGCGAGCCGCAGGTGGCCACCGGAGCATTCTAGTTTTCAGCCATGCGGGTGATTTTTTGCCCGCGGGCCTGGGTAGTGGAAGCAGCAGTCTCCGCAGCGCAGCAGGCTGGCGGATGGGAAGACGAGGATTTTGGCTATGTTGCTGCCGAAGAAGGTGACGTACCGCAAGCAGCAGAAGGGACGCAACCGGGGCAAGGCCTGGCGCGGCTCTGAGCTTGCCTTTGGGGATTTCGGATTGAAGACCGTCGAGCACGGCCATGTGACCGACCGCCAGATTGAGGCCAGCCGCATCGCCATGACGCGTTTCATCAAGCGTGGCGGCAAGATTTGGCTGCGTCTGTTTCCAGACAAGCCGATCACCAAGAAGCCGGCTGAAGTCCGTATGGGTTCCGGCAAGGGTCCGCTCGACCACTGGGTTGCAGTCGTGCGTCCGGGCAAGGTGCTCTTTGAGATGGAAGGCGTAACGCTGGAGATGGCGCAGGAGGCGATGCGTTTGGCCTCGCACAAGCTGCCGATCCGCACACGGTTTGTGGCGCGTCCGGGAGCGCAGCACGCCACGGCGGCCGCCAAGTAAGGCGGAGCTGGAGCGTTGTGTCCCAGGGCAGAGCAAAGGGTAAAGAAGGATAGGCAATGGAAATCGAGAAGATCGCAAATTGGAACGACGCCGAACTGGCGCAACAGGAACGGCAGGCCGCCGAGCAACTCTTCCGCCTGCGTTTCCAGATGCGCATGGGCCAGAACGACGGCGTGCAAAAGCTGCGCGGACTGAAGAAGGACATCGCGCGCATCAAGACCATCCAGCGTCAGCGGGAGTTGGGCATCGTGCAGACGCACACCGCCTCGGCTGCGGCAGCAGGACGCGCTGCGACGGAGACGGCTGAGCCGACGAAGGCCACCGCGTCCGCCGCGAAAAAGACCAAGGCTGCCACACCTAAGGCCAAAAAGCCGGCTGCGG
>DAHUZD010000025.1 GCA_027306745.1 Acidobacteriaceae bacterium | reverse complement strand
CGGAATCACGTTCTTGCGATGCTCGCGTGCATCCAGCGCCTTCGCCGCATCGTTGAAGCTGCCGCATTTCTCGTGGTCGAGCTCGTGCAGTTCGCGCCACAGCAGCACGTTCTCCGGATGATGGCGAACCCGCACCTTCTGCTGCGAGCCGTCGATCTTCAGAATTGCGAACGCCGGCACTTCCAGCAATTGACCGCATCCCAGACATTCGTACGCGTCGTAGCGGTCCCAGTAATACAGCGGCGAGTCTTTCTTTTCTGCTTTCCCGTCGTCCACGGTCCCCTCACCGCGCAAAAAAGTGGCCAGAAGAAATCCCGAGGCGGGAATCCTTCTCGCCAATCTGCCTTGGTTCTCTCTTGTGTGAGAGCTTTAGAGTCGCCTTGGTTTATTCGTAAGTTGGTTGCGGCACAACCTCATTGGAGGAGGACTGCGCGGGGCCGGGTTGCGCCGCTCCCATTTGCGAGCTGTCCAATTCGGCTTGCGTGGACGCGCTCAAGGTCGACAAACTGTTGCGGATCACGCGCACTTCCACGACGTTGCCATGGGGATGCGCGCTGGAACTTGCGCCGCTGGCCTCCGCAGTTGCGTCGGTGCCCATGGGAGCATTGCCCAAGGCCACCTCGCGAATGCGGTACAGCGGAACTTGATGAGCTTCATACAAATAGCGGGTGACGGCTGCGGCCGTGCGCTGCGAAGCAGCCAGGCCTGCACGTCCGCGCAGGGAGGAGTAACCCTGCACCTCAATTAAGTAACCCTTCTGCCATTGCACCTTGTTGGCCACTTGGTCCAGCGCGGATTTCTCTTGCTGACCCAGGGTGTCTTTGCTGCCGGGGAAGCGTATCTCCACCTGTGAGACCGGCTGATACTGGTCGATGCCCTCGATCGCCGATTGAATCTGCTGCGTGTGCGCATTGGCCATCAAGGCCGCCGATTGCGCCTGGTCCGCCATGCTGGCGGCCTGCTGTGCGCGGGTGGCTGCTGCCTGCGCTGTGGAGTTGGCCTTGTTCAAGCCGGCCTGCGTGCTTGCATCCAAATCCCGAAGCTGCTGGGCGTTGAAGGCGCTCAACTCTTTGACTTCCTGCAGGCGATCCTGCGCGGGCGTGAGCTGGCGCTTCACCCAGCCCTTGCTGGCAAAGGGATTCATGTGTCCCCAGAATCCCTCTTTTTTCGGCTGCGCCTGGGGAGCGGACTGTGCGCTGGCATACTGCGCGTTGTACTTGCTGAGCTGATCATTCGTCGTGCTCGGCCCACCGACAGTGCCGGTCTGCACCTGCGCCGACGGGGCCGCAGATGGGGAGGCATCGGTTTGTTGTGCGGCAACAGGCAGCGCCATCACAGCCACAGCCGTGGCGACGGCGATCCAGAGTAGGGGTGAACTTTGCATCTTCGGGGATGAGACTGCATAGCCTGCTTCCATACAACCGGCCTCCTTGGTTTGATCTCGTGCGGAGCGCACCCAGCGTACCGCACGAGATTTTGGGGATGGATATCCCAAGCACACGCTGCGGTACGCGTGAGACATGCATGTGGCTTGCCAAACCGGGGTCAGAGGAAGATGAATCGCTAAGTTTGATTGAAATCTTATACTTGCAAGGGAATTCTGCCTGGGAGTCTCTTGAGTGCAAGCAGAAAAAATGCGGTAGTTTCTA
>DAHUZD010000417.1 GCA_027306745.1 Acidobacteriaceae bacterium | reverse complement strand
GGCTGTCCGGGCCTGCGCTGACAGATCAGCACTTTCTCCTCTTGCAAGATCAGCGCAGCCACAACGGCGCGCACTGTGCGATTGGCTGGATGTTTTTGAGGTGATGTGGCCGCGTGCGAATTCATGCTTCATACAGAATAGAGCCTTCTGTGAAAATGTGCGATGGCAGAGGGGCTGAATGCATCTACTCGATCTGGCGCAGGCGCGGGTGAGATGGGAATCTATCTGGGTGAAGTGCAGCGGCGATGCAGCTTAAGCCTTCCAGCAGCGTGTGTGCCGGGGTGTTGAGATATTCGTCAGGAACGCAGAAGACGCGGCGGGTTTGCACGGCGCGTAGATGTTGCCATTTGCGCTGAGCAATGACGCGATCGAGCGGTACGCGGTCACCAGCGCCACACCACGCAAAGAGCAACACATCGGGATCAGCGGCGGCGACGGCTTCTGCGGTGATCGGCTGGCCTGCCGGGCCAACAAAGATTCCGCCCGCAGCCTCAATGAGTTCTTGCACCCAGGGCTGGGAAGAAATCAGTGGCTTGCCCCACTCTTCGCAATAGACGCGCGGACGCGTGGGGATTGCAGCCGCGCGCAAGCGGACTTCTCGAATGCTGCTCTGCATGGATGCGACCAATTCCGCGCCCTGTTGCGGCGCATGGACGAGAGCAGCCAGCAGGCGAATGTCGTGAAAAATATCCGCGAGTGTGTGTGGAGCGAATGTGAGCACTGGGCAGCCGGACTTGAGAATTTCAGCCAGGGATTCCAAGCGGTAAGGCACGGAGGCCAGCACCAGGTTGGGGCGGACGGTGAGAATTTCCTGCATGGATGCAGACCAAGAGTCGGCGAGGATGGGGATATTTTTCTCTGCAAGCTGGGGCAGCGCAGCCAGGCAGTACCGAGTGCAGGCAACCAGAGAGTCCAGCGCGCCGAGCTGGGACAGCGTGAGGGTAATGCTGGGCTGAAGCGAGGCGATGCGCAGGGGCGGGGTGGAATTCATCCAGCGTGCGCGGGCGTTTCCGGCTGAAAGATCGTCCAGCCTTTGGATGCGGCCACTGCGCGCAGGGCTGCCGAGGGATTGATGGCGAAGGCGCGCTGGGCCGTCTCCAGCATGGCGGCGTCATGGATGGAGTTGCCAAAGACGGCGTCGGGGCGAGAAATGTTTTTGCGCCGCAACGCCACAGCCTTGCCTTCATCTGTGGGCACATCGAGCAGGCGATCGGTGATGATGCCGTCTTGCACGGCGACGTGGGCGGTCAAGATATTGGTTGCAGGGATGCCGAAGTGTTCCACCACGGCTGCCTCAATGACCCAGTTGCTGGTGGAGCTGACGGCCCAGAGTGTTGTGCCCGTGGCTTTGAGATCTGCGCAGAGTTGGCGCATGACCGGGAAGATGCGTGGGGCGATAAAGTGCGAATAAAAGATGCGGGCAGCTTCGCGCAATTCTTCTTCGCGCATGCCGCGGTAGATTTGCACCATTTCCCCGCAGATATCCAGCTCAGAAACTTCGCCACGCTGATAGGCGCGATAGCGCGCATCCATCCAATCGCTGGCTTCGCGCGAGAGCAGGCCGGACTCCATGGACCAGAACATGAAGCCGGAGCCGGCGTCGCCAGACCAGAGGGTTCCATCGCAGTCAAAAACAGCGATGGCAGGGCGCAGAGCGCGCACCGTGTGCAGGAAATCCTGTGCAGATGGAGAGGCCAAGTGCGGGTGAACGAGATTTTGCAAGATAGATCGATCCTTCAATCCAAAGCAGCGGCGCGCAATCCTGAGCCACCGTGCGGGCATAGCCCTACCCCTATTGTGCCGCAAATAGGGGGCAGCGGGGTGTTTTTACAGGATTTTCACAGAGAGATGCGCGAAGATGGCCGGGAATGGCTGGGGAGAATGTGGCTGTTAACGGCGGGCAAACTCGCGCATAATGCAGGCAGAGGGTTTGATCTGTGCCGAACGCGACAAGCCTGCCAGCCAACAGCCTGGAAGCCATCCGCGGTTACATGACGTATCTGCGCGTGGAAAAGGGGCTGCGTCCTCTAACGTGCGAGGCCTATGAGCGCGACTTGCTGCAACTGGCTGAGTATCTGGAGCAGAATGACGTCATGCTTTTTAGCGCACAACAGGCAGAGCTGGCGGGATTTTTGCATCATCTGCAATTGCATCAGGTGGAGATGCGGTCGCGCGCGCGCAAGCTCTCCTGTTTGCGCGGATTTTACCGATGGCTGTTGCTGGACAAGGCGATTACGCACGATCCCACGGAAAACTTGGAGTCTCCTTCCGGCTGGAAGGTGTTGCCCAAATCGCTGGCCGAGCCAGAGGTGGAGTCCATGCTGGCCAGAGCCAATCAGTCGGCCAGCCATCCGGCTGCTGGAGTGGTTGCTTTGCGTGATGCGGCGATGCTGGAGCTGCTGTACGGCGGAGGGATTCGCGTTTCGGAATTGGTGGGTTTGCGTGTGGAGGATCTTTCGCTCGACCAAGGGCAGATTCTTGTGCGAGGCAAGGGAGACAAGGAGCGCGTAGTTCCGCTGGGCCGGGCGGCGGTGGAAGCGCTGGAAAAATATCTGCGGCTGGGCAGGCCACAGCTTCAGCGCAAGAGGCGCGCGTCAGAGATTTTTCTTTCTGCACGCGGCACAGCGCTGACGCGGCAGAGCGTTTGGCTGCTGGTGAAGCGGTACGATGCGCAGGCCAGCCCACACATGCTGCGGCACAGTTGCGCCACGCACATGGTGGAGCGCGGCGCCGATCTGCGCACGGTGCAGACGTTGCTGGGCCATGCGGACATTGCCACAACACAGGTCTATACGCATCTGGCGTTGGGGCGGCTAAAGGCGGTGCACCGGGAACATCATCCTCGCGGACGGAAGCGAATGACACAGCTTGAGGAGCCGAGCCAATGAGCACGAGCAAGAAATCCGCAGAGAAAGAACAGATGGCGCGTGCGGGGGCTTTTGATGCATGCGTGGGGGAATACCTGGCTGTGTTGAGAACGGAACGGGGCTGCTCTGAACACACGCTGCGCGCCTATGCGCGGGAGCTGAAGAATTTTTCCGGATTTGCCGCAGCGCAGTTGGGCGAAAATGCAACACCGGCGCAGGTGGAGCATACGCTGATCCGTGCCTACCTGGGCGAATTGTACGGCCATGGATTGACGAAGGCTTCTGTGGCGCGTGCACTGGCGGCGATACGCTCCTGGTATCGATGGCTGGCGCGGCAAGGGCATGTGCAGTTGAATCCTGCGCGGCTGGTTGCCACGCCCAAACTGCCCAAGCATCTGCCGCGAGTGCCGGGTATTGAGCAGATGCAGCAGGTGCTGGATGCAGACGCCCAGCCGGAAGAGATGGAGAGCGCTTGGCCGGAACGGGACGCGGTGATTTTGGAATTGCTCTACGGCTGCGGAATTCGCAATGCGGAGTTGACCGGGCTGAATTTGGCGGATGTGCAGTGGGCGAATGCGTGTTTGCTCATCCGCGGCAAAGGCCGTAAAGAGCGCTATGTGCCGTTGGGTGATGCTGCGGCGGCTGCGATCCGGGCTTATCTGCCCTCGCGACAGGCGCGAGTGTCGGCCACGAGAAAACAGCAGCCAGCCTTGCTGTTGAATGCGCGGCTGCGCGGGGATGGACGCCTGACGACGCGCAGCGTAGGGCGCATTGTGAAGCGCATTGCCGTGCAGCGCGGCTTGCCTGCGGATGTGCATCCGCACACGTTGCGGCACGCATTCGGCACGCATTTGTTGGAGGAAGGCGCAGACTTGCGCGCGATTCAGGAGATGCTGGGCCATGCGCGGCTTTCCACCACGCAAAGGTACACACATCTGACCACCAGCCAGGTGACGGCGGTCTATGACCGTACACATCCCCGGGCCAGGTGATCGGCTGACGCTTGGGATGGGGCGTGCAATTGATACACTGGCGTGTGCAAACGTCTCCAACCCGCAAACTGCGCATTGCAGCCATTCAATATCTGAACCCGGCCCCGTTGATGTGGGACTTTGATCACGATCCTGAACGGGAGCGGCTGGCTGAGCAGTACACGATTCATTCGATGCTGCCTGCGCAGTGCGCGGATGCGCTGGCAGCCGGACGTGCTGATATTGGCCTGACGCCAGCGACGGCCTATGCCGCTCATCCGGGACTGGCCATCCTTCCCGAGTGTGTGATCGCCTCCCGTGACGCGGTGCGATCTATCCTGCTGGTGATGCGGGCGGGAGTGGATATACGCGAACTGCGGCGAGTGACGCTGGACCCGGCTTCGCGCAGTTCCAATGCCTATGCGCAGATTATTTTGCAGCGTTTTCACGGAGCCAGGCCGGAGTACGTATTGCGCTCTGGACCCAGCGGCGCAAACCCGGCTGCGGCGGTGAATGTGGATGATCTGTTGCGCGACAGCGATGCGGCGGTGTTGATCGGCGACCCGGCGTTGCGTTTGATGCAGGAGTGCGAAGCCATCCATCTGGTGAGCTCTACGCGGCCGCACTGTATTGATCTGGCCCTGGAGTGGCGCGTGTGGACTGGGTTGCCGTGGGTCTCGGCATTCTGGGCTGTGCGTCCGGAGGCAATTTCTGCATCGGGCCGGCAGGCCAGAGATGTTGTCAGTGATTTTGTGCGTTCGCGCGATCACGGGCTGCAACATTTGAGTGAGATAACCGCTGAATGGGCACCGCGCCTGGCTGATGCGCCTGCGATTCCTCCAGAGGCGATTGCAGCCTATCTACGGCAGAATATCCACTACATACTGGACGATGCCTGCAGGGCGGGGTTGGAGTGTTTCTACCGGTATGCAGCCGAGATGAAGATTCTGCCTGAAGCGCCGCGCCTGCGATTTATGTAATGCGGGGCATTCCTTGCTGATATGTCGATCTTGTATAGTGATGCCGGACGACAATTCAGTGGGGTCCGCACTGGATCCACAAGAGGTAGCAGGCATGAGTAGCTCCCGCCGGGAATTTCTAAAACAACTGAGCACCACAACAGCCGCAGCGGCAGCCATGCTGAGCACGGGCGGCCACGTCCTGGGCGAATCGCCCGCGGCCACGGGCGCGAGCGGGGCGGTGAGCGGGCAGCCCATGGCTGGCAAGAAAAAGATTGGCTATTGCATTGTGGGGCTGGGGCGCATCTCTCTGAACGAGTTTATGCCGGGCGTGCAGATATCAGAACACTCCAAGCTGGTGGCCTTGGTGAGCGGGCACCGCGATAAGGCGGAGCGCGTAGCCGACCAGTATGGCATCGATCACAAGGCCATATACAACTACGAAAATTACGATCAGATTGCACACAATCCTGAGATTGACGCCGTATATATTGCGCTGCCCAACGGCATGCATGCCGAGTACACGATCCGTGCGGCGCAGGCGGGCAAACACGTGCTGTGTGAAAAGCCCATGGCCAATACCGTGGCCGAATGCGAACAGATGATTGCCGCCTGCCGCAAGGCGAATCGCAAATTGATGATCGCGTATCGAATGCAGTTTGAGCCGAACACGCTGGAGGTGATTCAGAAGCTACGGCAGGGGTATGCGGGGAAATTGCTGGAGTTGGATTGTGCCTTCGGGTTCAACATTAAGCCTGGAGAGTGGCGGCTGAACAAAAAATTGGCTGGGGGCGGCCCGTTGTATGACGTAGGCATCTATTGCGTGAATGCCAGCCGGTATCTGACAGGCGAGGAGCCGGTGAGCGTGCAGGGTTATTCCAGCGTAGTGGACCGGGATGGGCGGTTCACCGAGGTGGAGGAGAATCTGGCGTGGACTATGCGCTTTCCGAGCGGGGTGGTGGCGAGTTGCCTGACCAGCTATGGCAGCATCTGTACTGGGA
>DAHUZD010000411.1 GCA_027306745.1 Acidobacteriaceae bacterium | reverse complement strand
CAGATCGCTCTCCTGCATGGCGCGCTTGCCGATGATCGCGTTGACAATGTTGCGGCCCGTCTCCTGATCGTTGATGGCGTAGTGCTTGATGTCGCCAATCACGTGCTGGGCCTGCTCGCACTGCATCAGATTGCCGACCATGGTTCCGGCGAGAATGGGGTCTTCGCCGGCATATTCAAAGGTGCGGCCATTGCGCGGCTCGCGGGCAATGTCCACGCCGCCACCCAGCGTCATGTTGAAGCCCTGGGCGCGCAGTTCTTTGCCAATCACCATGCCATACTGGCAGGCGGCCTGCGGATTCCAACTGGAAGCTGCGCCCAAATCCGAGGGCAACGCCGTGGAGTAGCGTCCGTTCTCTCCACTACTGCGCACGCCATAGGCGGCATCGTCCATGATGATGGGGGAAATGCCCAGGCGCGGCACGCCAACCACGTAGCCAGCGCCGCCCTTGCCAAGATGCGTCAGCGGCATGGTCCAGTTGTCGGCGTGCGGCATGCCATTGCCGTGCAACAAATCAATCTTTTCCTGCAAGGTCATTTGATCGAGCACAAGCTTGGCGCGCGCATCGGGGGACAGTTGCGTGTTCATCCACGGGCCGGTGTGGCGGGGCGGATGAGCCTTGCGCCAAGCCTCAATTTGCGCCACTGTCACGTTGATGCCCTTAGTTTTCAACCACGCTTGAATCTGCGCGGGGGATTGGGATTGAACTTGCGGAGGTAAAAATTGCGCTCGCGCCGAGAGGCAGGCAGCAAGGATCGCTGCAACAGCACCACACCCTAGAAAAATTTTCTTCAACATTGTTTTCCTTATCATCCCGCTTCCCATCGAAGCAGGCTGGCTTTGGCTTGCACGACCACAATACAGGCTTTGTAGCGAAACAAAATCGTTTATTACCGTAGCGAATACGGTAGCGCGCTTTGCCTGCAATCTTTTCCCGTGCCGGAGTCTTTCCGTGTGTCGGCGTATTCTAGGTACGGCAAGCGCGCGCGCCCGGTTCCAGCACGCAATCCACAGGTGAGTCCCCGGAATGAACACCGTCCTTGAAACCACGGAGCGGCAGCAAAAGATTCTGTTGCAACTGGAGCGGCTGTTGTCAGATCCGCTCTTCCGCCACAGCAAGCGCTACCCCGACCTGTTGCGCTATGTGGTGGAGCAGACCCTGCAAGGACATGCCGACACGCTCAAAGAACGCACGCTCGGCGTGGCCGTCTTCCATCGCAAGCCAGACTATGACTCCAACGCCGACCCCGTGGTGCGCATCACGGCGGGTGAGGTGCGCAAGCGTCTGGCGCAGTACTACACGCAGGAGGAGCACCGCGGCGAGCTGCGCATCGACCAGCCCTCTGGATCATATGTGCCGGAGTTTCGCCAGCCGGAACCCAGCACCCCGCCGGTATCGGCCATAGAACCAAAAGTGGATTCTGGCACTGCCTTGACCGCAACGCCAACGGCGCATCCTGCACCGCTGCCCGGCTTGCGCCGCGCGGGATGGATGGCCGCGTCTGTTGTGCTGCTGGCAGCCATGGCCGGGCTGGCCATTCGCGCATCGTGGCGTCAGCACGATGCAATGCCGCCTGCCCTGCGCAGCTTCTGGTCGCCTCTATTGCAATCGCCCACGCCAATTTTGCTCTGCGTCGGCTCTGCGGCATTCGCCTCTCCCGTCAATCCAGACCCCACGATTGCCGCGCATCCGCTGGCCAGCAATCCCGTCACGTTTTCTGATGCGGTCACTCTGACCCGTCTGGCTGGCTTTTTGGAGGCCCACCACAAATCCTTTCTGATGCAGCCCGCGCGCACCACCAGCTTTGCCGACCTGCAACGGACGCCCAGCATTCTGATTGCAGGTTTTGACAATCCCTGGACGGTCCGCCTGACCGATCCTCTGCGCTTTCATTTTGTTTCGCGCGGCGGCTCCGTCTCTGGCATTGAGGATCGCCTGCACCCCGACAACCAAGCGTGGAGCGTGGATTTTCAGGCTCCGTATGCACACCTGCCCATGGATTACGGCATCCTGGCGCGCTTTCATGACCGCCTGACCGATCAACAGGTGGTGGTGGCCGCAGGCATCGGCGAAGATGCCACGGCAGCGGCCAGTTCACTGGCACTGAATGAACAATATCTTGAGTCCGTGTTGCGCGGCCTGCACAATGATCCGGCGCATCCCAATCTCGAAGTTGTTTTTTCCACCGAGGTCATCGACGGTAACCCCGGCCCGCCGCGCGTCATCGCCGCCACGCAGTGGTAGCAACCACCTGCTTCAATCATCCATCCCCTGCAGGCGTACAATTCCCGCACGATTCGCAGGGAGGATTTCCATGCTCAATTCGATCACCCATGGCATCGCTGCGATTGCAGCACTGGGCACAGCATCCTTCGGTTTGGTCGATGCCACCAAAGCCTTCTGGGGGGGCATCTCTCGCGTAGGCTTTTCGC
>DAHUZD010000385.1 GCA_027306745.1 Acidobacteriaceae bacterium | reverse complement strand
CGCTGCCCATGCCCGAGGTGGCGCGGCTTTGCCAGCGCGCCGAGAATGGCTTTGTGGGCGCGCAGTGCGGCATTATGGATCAATTCATCTCCTGCTGCGGCAAACAGGATCACGCGTTGCTGCTGGATTGCCGCACGCTGGACTATGAGCTGCTGCCGCTGCCATCTTCGGTGCGGCTGGTAATTTGCAACACGATGGTGAAGCACTCCAATGCCAGCGGCGGCTACAACAGCCGCAGGGCGGATGTGGAAGCGGCATTGCAGATCTTGCGGCGCAGCCGTCCGGACCTGCGAACTCTGCGCGATGCGACCGAGGCGGAGATGCAGCGCCATGCCGTCGAGATGCCCGCGCCCGTACTGCGGCGATGCCGCCATGTGCTGAGCGAAAACCGTCGCACGCTGGAGGCGGCCAGCGCGCTGCGCAGCGGAGACTTTGCACGTTTTGGCGCGTTGATGCTGGAGACGCATGCCAGTATGCGCAACGATTACGAGGCCAGTTGCGACGAAGCCGATCTGCTGGTGGAGCTAGCCATGCGGCAGCCGGGCTGTTATGGCGCGCGCATTACCGGC
Organism: Acidobacteriaceae bacterium; assembly: GCA_027306745.1. Classification (GTDB taxonomy): domain Bacteria; phylum Acidobacteriota; class Terriglobia; order Terriglobales; family Acidobacteriaceae; genus JAJZCX01. The sequence goes on along the minus strand of DAHUZD010000385.1, from coordinate 1,490 downwards.
GCGGGCTGGGGCGGATGCACGGTGAATCTGGTGGAGGCGGAGATGGCCAGCGCCTTTATGCAGACGATTGGCGGCGCCTATCTTCAGAGCACAGGCAAGCGAGCAGAGATTTATCTGGGGCGGGCGTCGAATGGCGCAGGGCCTGTGGAGTGAGCGGCGAAAGATTTCGCTGCAGGGTCGATGAGCCGTACGAGCCAACCGCAGATTCCTCGACTCGGCTTCGATCGGGACAGGCCACTCACTGCGTTCGCTCGGAATGACGAGGCGATGATCGTGCGTGGAGTTTCAATTGATCGCGCGTCATTCTGAGGAGCATAGCGACGAAGAATCCAGAGGATGCAGTCTGAATCCATGCAGTGTTGACCTTCTGGATTCTTCGCTTCCGCTGGTCGCTCAGAATATCTCCTGAAACTTACCCGCAATGAATCCAACTTACCCACAATGGACTGTTATTGCGCAACGCCCCTGAACTGTGCACCGCGCAACTGTGGATTTTTCGCGGCGCTAATCAAGTCGGCAAAGATGCGATAGGCTCCGGGAACGCCCTCGGGCATCTGCCGGTCCAGCGCGAGCGCAGTGTAGATATACAGGCCCCGGCCATAGCGCGCATAGAGTAGACCACCCTGCTGTGGAGTCTGATCGGGGTCGTGCATTTCCAGCAGCGGCGTATATTGCGCTGCCCATGTGCTGAGAAATCCGTGGCCGCGCTCTTCCACCCAGCCCGAAAAATCTTTTTCCGTAATGTGATTGGGCCAGTTCAGCAGCGCGTCCTGCGGGTGCAGTCGTTGCACGGCAGAGTCTTCGTCGATCACCTTTTCCGGGCTGTTGCCGAGCGAAAGAGGATAGGGTGCATCGTTGGCGGCCAGCGCGGCCGTGGTGTAGGTAACCAGCAAAACTCCACCCTGCTGTACATAGGCCAGCAAGCGCGGGCTGGCCGCCGCCAGGTCTGGCTGCGCGGAATAGGCGCGGATGCCAAGAAGAATCGCGTCGAAATGCGCCAGATCAGCGCGAGCCAGATCGTCCACAGTGAGCGGCTGCGCGGTGATGCCAAGCTGTGCGAGTGACTCAGGCAGCGTGTCGCCGGTGCCTGCAACGTAGCCGATGCTCAGGCCGGGGGCTACGCGCACATGCGCCGCGTGCACCTGCGTGGTGGCGTCGCGGTAGAGCGGATACGGACGCAGGCCTGGATACCCAACGATGCGATCCCCATAGCGGTAGGTTTGTCCGAGGCTGGTGGCTTCCGCTTGCAGCGTGTAGGTTTGCGCGGTTGCATTCTGCGGCGTCACGGTGAAGATGGCGCTGCCCAAGCCGCCAGCTTTGGCGATATTGAAGGTGGCCGTGGCTGGTTCGGCGGTCCATCCGGCGGGCAACTTGAGAGCAATGGTTCCATGCGCAGGCTGCTGCGCGTTGTTGGTGACGGTGGCCGTGACGCGCAGTGTGCGTTGCCCGATGGGCAGAATGGCCACGCGCGGCGCAAGCGCGACGGAGAG
>DAHUZD010000382.1 GCA_027306745.1 Acidobacteriaceae bacterium | reverse complement strand
CGCCGTTGGCCAGAATGAGTCCGGGATAGACGCCGTCCAACGAACCGCGCGAGACAACGATGGAAACCCGCTCGATCGGCTGCGGGATGGCTGCGGTGGCGGCCTGTGTTTGCAAAGCGGTTTGCACTGTCATGGCATTCTCCTCGCTGCAATCCAGTTTCAGATGCAGCCTTTGGGTTTGGGCAGCCCGGCGATTTTAGCTGCGCGTTTGGCTGGCCCTTTTGGGAAAAGCTGGTAGAGAGTTTTGGTGTCCACCCCGCTCTCTTTGGTCAGGCGGCGGATCGAGGGCGCATCGCCCTCTTTTTCGAAGACGCTGCGCATATAGCGAATCACAGCCCAGTGTTGCGGCGTTAGCTCCGCCAAGCCTTCTTGCGTGGCCAGTATGCGCGCCACATCTTCACTCCAATCGTTCAGGTGGGCCAAGTGTCCATCTGCGTCCAGTTCGAGCGATTTGCCAAGAACTTCGAGCGTTGCCATGACGGGTGCCTCCTTTCCTATTCGTGTTCGATTAGACGGTGCGTTGCAAAAGCTCCATCCGCTTGCCGGCTGTGGGCATCGCTGCGCCCAGCGGCAACGGCCAGCCCGGCAGCAGCAGGTTCCAATACACCCAGCGGAACATACGTTTACCCATGTGGTTGATACGGCTCTCTTGCAACAGTGGGAACGGCCCGATGCCCGGCAGTGGGAATTTTCCCGGCAGCGGCTCCGTCTTGTAGTTGAAGTCGATCAGCAGGCCCTTGCCAAAGCCGGACTCGATAAAACAGTTGGCGTGTCCATCAAAGTGCGCGGGCAAGGGACGGCCTTCGGCGTGCTGCAAAAAGTTTTCCAGCAAAATGTCGGATTGGAAATGTGCGACCGAGCCAGCCTTCGAACTGGGCAGATTGGTCGCATCGCCGATGACGAACACATCCCGCAGTCCTTCGGCCAGCAGGGTTTCCTTGTTGGTAGGGACAAAGTTCAGCTCGTCACCGAGGCCGCTGCGCGTGATGCTGGCGTCGCCCATGTTGGTGGGAATCGAAACCAGCAGATCGTAGGGAACCGCGGTCTCATCCCAAGCAACCAGTTTTTTCTCTTGGTTGTCCACGCGCGCCACGTTGAACTCTGGCACAACGGAGATGCCCTTGCGCGCAAGAAACTTGTCCAATGCTGCGGTAGCAATCGGCTTGGTAAAGGCACCGGGCAGCGGCGTGACCAGTTGCAAATCCACCTTGTGGCGCATACCGCGCCGGGTAAAGTATTCGTCGGCGAGGAAGAGAAATTCCAGCGGAGCGACGGGGCACTTGATGGGCATCTCTGCAACGTGCACCACCAGTCGCCCGCCCTGCCAGCCTTTCAGAAATGCACCTAAACGTTCCGCGCCCTGCGGCGTGTAAAAGTCGAATTTGCTGCGGCCCCACTCGGCATCGGCCAGGCCCTCGATCTGTTCGGGGTGAATGTCTGCGCCTGTAGCGATGATTAAGTAATCGTAGAGAAGCGTTTCCTGGTTGGAGAGCGCGACAGTCTTTTTCTCCGGGTCGATGTGGTCGATGCCCGATTGGAGATAGCGCACAGACTCCGGCAAAAATCGCGTGCGAGGCTTGATCAAATCGCGCATTCGATAGCTGCCAAAGGGAACAAATAGAAAGCCGGGCTGGTAATAGTGGTCGCCGGTTTTGTCTACCAGAGTGATCTGCCAATCCTTGTGCTTGAGCACGCGAGCCAGCTTGTTGGCCATGATGGTGCCCGCTGTTCCGCCGCCGAGAATCAATACGCTCCGCATCGCCGTGCTCCTTTGTCCGCTAACCCAGAACCAGCAGCGGAACATGAATAAATGCAGAAGAGGCGAGGAAGGTTACAGACTGGGGAGCACAGATGTACGAGGGGTGATGAGCATCACCCAGCGCTGCGGCGCAGCGTGGAGGCGGTTAGCGGGTTTTCTGGTAGGTGTAGGAGATGCGATGGATGACGGTGATCGTCGAGAGCACGGCCAGCACCCAGAGCACCGGTGCCATCGCGCCCCAGCGGGCGAAGAGTGCGCCGAGAATGACGAGGACGATGCGCTCGGGCCGCTCCATAAAGCCGACCTTGCAGGCTCCGATGAGCGCTTCTGCGCGTGCGCGCGTGTAGCTGACCATCAGTGAGGTCACCATGACGAAGGCAACCAGCACCACGTAAAAGAAGCGGTTGCCGCGCGCGTAGTAGACCAGCAGGCCGAAAAAGATCGCCACATCTGAATAGCGGTCAATGACGGAATCAAAAAACGCGCCGAAGACGGTGACCTGATCGGTCTGGCGGGCGACGCGGCCATCGACCATGTCAAAGATGCCAGCGCCAAGAATCACCAGTCCCGCGAAAAAAAACATGCGCACAGGGTTCTGGCTGTTGGCATAGCCGAAAAAGACTGCGGCCACGGAATTGATGACCAGGCCGAGAAAGGTGAGCACGTTCGGCGAGATGCGCGTCAGCGCAAGACCGTCGACGATCTTTTGCAGCAGCAAGCCGCAGGCGCGTCCGAAAGTGCTGGTCCAAGTCATTTATTTGGCTTCATCGTGAATCGTGGAGAGCTTGAGAACTTCCAGCTCGCGTTTGCCGTTGGGCGTCACCACCACGGCCATGTCTCCGACCTGCTTGCCGACCAGGCTGCGCCCGATGGGCGATGTGGTTGAGATCAGACCCTGGGTCACATCGGACTCCTCACTGGTGACCAGGCGGTATTCGATCTTTTCATCCTTGGCGCTGTCATAGACGAGCACCTTGGAGCCGAAGGCAACGCGGTCGCGCGGAATGTTGGCCAGGTTGACCAGGGCAAACTCCGCCATGCGCTTTTTCAGTTGGCCCAGACGCGCGTTAACAAACTCTTGCCGCTGCTTGGCCATGTGATACTCGGCGTTTTCGCTGAGGTCGCCAAGCG
>DAHUZD010000371.1 GCA_027306745.1 Acidobacteriaceae bacterium | reverse complement strand
CTGCGCGGCTTTTACCGCTGCCCCAACTGTAAAAGCTACCTGCAGGTCTCTGGCCGGGTGACGCCGGCCATCGTTGCGGCCATCGCAGGACTGGGCTTTTTGATTCTCAACATCACCGTGCCGGTCTATACGGGCAGCGATTTCCTCTGGGTCGCTTTCCAGTTGGGAACGCTGGTGATCATCTACCTAGGCCTGCTGGGCTGGTTGATGAACATTGAACGCCGCCAGCCCACGCGCCGCTTCATGCTATAGCGCGCAGGCCGCACGCGCCAGCCTTACTGCAAAATTGGAATCCCCGCAATGCGTTTTTGCCATTCCTCCGGGCCGGTCCGGTGCACGGAAACTCCGTGGCTGTCGACGGCCACTGTGACGGGCATATCTTGCACGTCAAACTCGTAGATGGCCTCCATGCCCAAATCCTCAAACGCCAGCACGCGCGCCGCGCGAATGGCCTTCGACACCAGATAGGCCGCGCCGCCAATGGCGATCAAATACACGGCCTTGTTGTCGCGGATGGCATCGATGGCCGCCGGGCCGCGCTCGGCTTTGCCGATCATGCCCAGCAGGCCGGTCTGCTCTAGCATGGGCCGCGTGAATTTATCCATGCGCGTGGCCGTGGTGGGCCCTGCCGGACCCATGACCTCTTCGCGCACTGGATCGACAGGGCCGACATAATAGATAAAGCGATTCGTGCAATCGACAGGCAGCTTCTCGCCGCGCGCCAGCATTTCTGTCATGCGCTTGTGCGCCGCATCGCGTCCGGTCAGTAATTTTCCGCTCAACAGCAACACTTCGCCGGGCTTCCACGCCGCGGCTTCGGCGCGCGTCACGGTGTTCAAGTTCACACGTCGCGCAGTGGAAACGTCATAGGTTAGCTTGGGCCACAGGTTCAACGGCGGCGGCTCCAGCGCGACAGGGCCGTTGCCGTCCAGCGTGAAGTGCGCATGGCGCGTGGCCGCGCAGTTGGGAATCATCGCCACGGGCAAATTCGCCGCATGCGTGGGGTAGTCGAGAATCTTTACGTCGAGCACCGTGGTCAGCCCGCCCAAACCCTGCGCACCAATGCCCAGCCGATTCACTTTTTCGTAGAGTTCAATGCGTAGCTCTTCGATGCGATTCTTCGCTCCGCGCGCGATCAACTCCTGAATGTCGATGGGTGCCATCAACGCTTCCTTGGCCATCAACATCGCTTTTTCCGCCGTGCCTCCGATGCCAATGCCCAGCATTCCCGTCGGACACCAGCCCGCGCCCATCGTGGGCACGGTCTGCAACACACAATCCACAACGGAGTCCGACGGGTTCAGCATGACGAACTTCGACTTCGCCTCCGAACCGCCGCCCTTGGCCGCAACAATGACATCCACGTTGCCGCCCTTGACCCGCGAGACATTCACCACCGCGGGCGTGTTGTCCTTCGTGTTCTTGCGCGCACCGGCGGGATCGGCCAGAATCGAGGCGCGCAGCTTGTTGTCTGGGTTCAGATAAGCGCGGCGCACGCCTTCATTGACCATCTCTTCGACGGTCATCTCCGCATCCCAGCGCGCGTCCATGCCCACCTTCAAAAACACATCGACAATGCCGGTGTCCTGACAGATCGGGCGATGCCCTTCAGCGCACATGCGCGAATTGATGAGAATTTGCGCCATCGCGTCCTTGGCCGCGTGCGACTGCTCCCGCTCATAAGCCCGCGCCAGACTGGTGATGTAGTCCACCGGATGGTAATAGGAGATGAATTGCAGCGCGTCGGCGACGCTTTGGATCAGATCATTTTGACGAATGGTGGCCATGGCGTTGGGTTTCCCTCGAAGAACGTCGGAACCTCAGATTTTAGGCGCGCGAGGGATGAACTGTCACATGTATCGGAATCAACAATTCAGGCTTCGGGTGCCCCAGGTCTCGATTCTGAGGCCTGGAATTCTCGCGCTCTCGGCGCGCTGCCGTCCACGGAGATTGGATCGCCGTTTTTTTTGATAACGGACAGGGCAAAAGTCATGCGAACAGCATAGCCCACGTCTCAAAACGAGACGTGGGGCACCCGGCTTGAGTCCTGGCTTCCGGTTACTTTTGCAGCTCGTGCAGCGCGGCCAATACTTCGGTGCTATGGTTCGTGGGATCGACGCCAATCCACTCCTTGACGATCTTGCCCTGCGGATTGATCAAGAACGTATTGCGCTTGGCGATCTTGAAGCCCATGTAATCGGCCAGGGAACCATACTCGGCCACGACTTTTTTGTCCGTGTCGGCCAGCAGCTTGAAGTGCCGACCATCCTTGGCGCAGAAGCTCTGGTGGCTCTGTACCGAGTCCACACTGACGCCCAGAATCACTGCATGCAGCGCATCAAATTGGGCCATATCGCGTTGGAAGTGGCGCGCCTCAATCGTGCAGCCGGGCGTCTGATCCTTGGGATAGAAGTAGAGCACGACCCACTGGCCGCGATATTGATCCAGGCTGATCTTTGTGCCTTCCTGCGAGGGCAGCGTGAAGTTGGGCGCGGTCTGGCCCACCTGCGGAATCGGCAGGTCTGCGGCGCGCGCACGCAGCGTGAAAAGGCCGGCGGCGGCCAGGGCAAAGACTGCGGCAAAAGCGGTGATGCGGGCAACGTGCATGGTGAGATTCTCCCAATCCAGCGGATGTGCGTACGCAGACAGGCTGCGCCCTCATGCTACTCCGCGGAGGCGACGACGACAATGGCGATGCCCGCAGCGTTGGCCGCAGCCGCAACACTCTCTGGATCGAAGAGCAGCGTCTGGCCCGCATCGAGTGCCAGGCATGTGGCCCCGGCCTGCTGCATGGTCAGGATCGTCTGCACACCGATCACCGGCACATCGAAGCGCAAATCCTGTTTCGGCTTGGCGACCTTGACCACAGTCAAACTGCGCGCGAGCGTCGACGGCTCCGCGCCCTCACTGGTGCGCATCAGCTCGCCCGCACGGAGAATGGCGGCGTCGGTGCCTTCCATCGCCTCCACAGCCACGCAGGCCTGGCTGGCCATCACCACGGTCTGGCCAATGTCGAGCGCGGCCACGGCACGGGCGATGCGGCGGCCGGTTGCAATGTCGGCCAGTTCGCGTTCATCTGGGGCGCGCGCCGTCAGCACGCCGGGCCGGGCCAGCAGCGGTTGCAAAAATGTTGTCGAAGCGATCAGCTCAATGCCTTCATCGCCAAGCACCTTGGCCACCGCGCCCAGCAGCATGTCTGTGTTGCGCGTGCGCAGGGAGAGCAGCAGCTTGGCCAAGCGCCAATCGGGCCGGATGCTGGAAAAAATCTGCTTATGCTTGACCTGCCCGGCCATCACGGCCTGCGTGACGCCAGCGGCTTGGAAGGTTTCAATCAGCCGCGACAACTCCCCCAGCGAGAGCCAATGCACGCGCACGCCCGCATCCAGTGCGGCGCGGCGATCCATTTCCGCGTCGGCCTCCTCGCGAATCGCGGCGACGATGACCTCCACGCCCTGCGCGCGCGCAGCATCGAGCAGCAGAAAGGGAAAGCGCCCATTGCCCGCGATCAAGCCCAGTTTTGCGTGTGTGGGTGCAGTATCTTTCACGATAAAAGATTCTCAGGGTTCTTCACTGCGCTGCGCTCCGTTCAGAATGACTCTTGCATCTCTGCACGCCTACACGCTCTGCGGGCTTATTTAATCACGCCGCGCTCAGCGGCTTCGATGAACCGGATCAAATAGGCGACATGCTCATCGGCTGTGCCGGAGCCGCACTGCTGGCGCAGTTCTTCCAGCGCCTGCGCTGTGTTTTTCTTGGAGGCCAGCAGTACGCGGTAGGCCGAGAGCAGCGCGCGCATCTGCTCTGGCGTAAAGCCGCGTCGCTCCAGGCCAACTTTGTTCAGGCTGTAGGCGTGTGTCTCGCGTTTGGCTGAGGTCAACGAGTACGGCAGCACATCCTGCGTAATGGTCGTGCCGCCACCGATGTAGGCATGGCGCCCGATGCGACAGAACTGATGCACCGGGCAGAGCGCGCCCACGGTTGCGTAGTCCTCCACAATCACATGACCAGCCAGTGTGGCCGCGTTGGCCAGAATGCAGTGGTCGCCAATCTGGCTGTCATGGCCGATGTGGGTGTAGGCCATGATGAGGCAATGGCTGCCCACGCGTGTGGTGCCGCCGCCACCGGCTGTGCCGCGCGAGATGGTCACCGATTCGCGGATTACCGTGTGTGCGCCGACTTCAACTGCGGTTGGCTCGTTTTTATATTTCAGGTCCTGCGGCGCAATGCCCACGGCGGCAAAGGAGTAGACCTGCACCCCCTCACCCAAGCGCGTGCGACCATCGAGCACCACATGCGAGACCAGCCTGCATCCAGTGGACAGTTCCACCTCTGCGCCCACGATGCAATAGGGGCCGACCTCGGCGGTCGCGTCGATGCGTGCGCCCGCATGCACGATAGCTGTGGGATGAACGCTCACCTTTTCTGCTTACGCCTCGGCCGGGATGTCTGCGCTGCTCTTTTGCGGAGAGCGCGGCACAAGCTGGCACATCACGGTGCACTCACAGGCCAGCTTGCCCTCCACCAATACTTTGCCCTGCATGCGCACCGCACGCGAGCGCCACTGCAAGACTTCCACTTCAATCCGCGCCTGATCTCCAGGAACCACGGGGCGACGGAAGCGCGCCTTCTCAATGCCGGTAAAGACCATCAGTTTGTTGTGGCGGTCGGGGATTTCCGTCAGCAACAATGCGCCGCCAGCCTGGGCTACAGCTTCAACCAGCAGCACGCCGGGCATGATCGGATAGCCGGGAAAATGCCCTTGAAAAAACGGCT
>DAHUZD010000358.1 GCA_027306745.1 Acidobacteriaceae bacterium | reverse complement strand
CTTCATCTAGCTCGCCATCACTGGCTAAAACAAAGGTTCGGAAGGTTAGTCTTTCTCTCTTGGCGGCAAGAGCAATGCCACAGCCCACCGGAAGCCCATGGCCCAGAGAGCCGGAGGAGAATTCAACGCCGGGGACGCCGCTGGTGGCGTGTCCGGTCAGGCGCGAACCTTCCTCACAATACGTTTCCAGTTCCGAGAGTGGAAAGAAGCCGCGCTCGGCCAATGTAGCATAAAGAATTGCCGCGCCATGACCTTTGCTCAGAATGAAACGGTCGCGACTCTCCCAGTCTGGATGCAGAGGATCGACGCGCAACGTATCCCAATACAGGCATGCTAAAATGTCTGCCATCGAAAGGCAGCTCCCAAGATGCGATGCGCGGGAACGCTGCACCATGCGCACAGCTTGTGCCCGCAGCGTGCGCGCGATTTCTTGAAGCTTAGCGACTTCCGGCATTTTTCCCCTTCATCTTGTGCCACTCTACGGTGCGGCGCAGTCCGTCTGGCAAGGAGACCTTAGGATCCCAGCCCGTGGCCGCGCGCAGGCGGCTGATATCCGCTTCCAGATGCATCACCTGATCCGCAGCATACGGTACTTCGCCAAAACCAATCTCCAGCGCCGGATCGATGTAATCGCGGAGATGCTCAATCACCGTTCGCAGCCGTATCGCCGTGCCCGATCCAAGATTGAAGACGCCGGAGGCCGATGATTCCAGCACGGAACACAGCGCCGCAACGGCATCGTCCACATAAATGTAGTCCCACATCTGCTCGCCCGCAGTGACGCTTGGCCTGCTTCCAGCCAGCAATGCGCGGGTCACGCTGGGAATCATGTGTCGCTCATCATCGCCTGGCCCATAGGCGGAGAGCAGCCGCAGCCATGCATAGCGCATCGAACCCACGGCACAAAGCTGTTGCGTTAACTGTCCCACGCAGAGCTTGGCCACTCCATAGGATGTCTTGGGATGCGTGGGCGTATCCTCACGCAGAATCCCATTCTGCGGACCATACTCGGCCTGCGAACCCAGACCGATCCATGTCGTGCATCCAGTTGCGTGGGCGCACTCCCATAGATCCAGCGTGCCTTTCACATTGCTCGTCAACTGTTGGGGATTGTTGCGGTACTCCGCCGTCACGCCTTGCCACGCAAGATGAAAAACGGCCTCTACCGGCTCGCTGGCCAGTGCAGATTGCAGCGCGAGCAGATTTTGCAAATCCCCATAAACGATGCGGGCGGATTGAAGGCAATCCTGCATCATTTCCGTGTGCGAGGTGGTACGCAACAGGACAGTAACCCTGTGTCCGCGCTGCATCAGTGCGCGGGTCAAATGCGAACCGAGAAAGCCGGAGGCTCCTGTTACAAGACAGCGCATTTGCCAACGGTGACCTCGTGCAAGGATTCCACCATATAGCGCAACATGGCATCGGTCAGGCCGGGATAGACACCAACCCAAAAAACGTTGTGCATCACATAGTCGGCATTCTTCAGGTCGCCGACAACACGGAAGGCGCTGTCCTTATACGCGGGCTGGCGAGTCAGATTGCAGCCGAAGAGTAAACGCGTACCGATCTTGCGCGACTCCAAATGCTGAATCACACGCTCGCGCGTCAGACCCGATTGTGGCCGCACTGCGATGGGAAAGCCGAACCAGCTTGGATCACTCTGGGGCGTGGCCTGCGGCAAAAGAAGGAAATCCTGCAATGGCTCCAACCCCTGGCGTAGCGTGGCGTAGTTTTTTTTGCGCGCGGCGATGAACCCATCCAGCTTGTCCAGTTGCGACAGGCCGACGGCGGCCTGCATGTCCGTCACCTTCAGGTTGTAGCCGATGTGCGAGTAAGTATATTTGTGGTCATAGCCACAGGGCAGCGTGCCCAGTTGCCATTCAAAGCGCTTACCGCAGGTGTTGTCCTTGCCCGGCGCGCACCAGCAATCGCGGCCCCAGTCGCGGAAGGATTCAATCAGCTTGGCCAGAGCAGGCTTGTTGGTCAACACGCACCCGCCCTCTCCCATGGTGATGTGGTGCGCCGGATAAAAGCTCACGGTCGCAATGTCGCCAAAGGTGCCCACGCCCTGACCAGCATAGGTGGAGCCGAGCGCGTCGCAGCAATCCTCGATTAGCCAGAGATTGTGCTTCTTCGCAAAGGCAGCAACACTCTCCAGATCAAAAGGATTGCCCAGCGTGTGCGCAAAAATGATGGCGCGCGTGCGCGGACTCAGCGCCTCTTCCAGCCGGCTGATATCTGCGTTGTAGGTGCCCAGTTCCACATCAAAAAAAACGGGCACGGCCTGATTCTGCAGAATGGGATTGACTGTTGTAGGAAATCCAGCAGCTACGGAAATGACCTCATCGCCGGGCTTCAGTTGGCGATCTCCCAACGTGGGCGAGGTGAGCACGGAGACCGCGATCAAGTTTGCCGAGGAGCCGGAGTTGACCAGCCGCGCCTCGCGCACGCCAAAGCGGCGGGCAAAGCGGCGTTCAAACTCATCGGAAAATCTTCCCGTGGTCAGCCAAAAATCCAACGAAGAGTCGACCAGCGTGCCAATATCCTTGCCGTCAAAGACGCGGCCTGATACCGGCACGGACGACTGACCCGGAACAAAAGGCTTTTCAGGGAAAGCTGCGCGCGCATACTCTTCCACCAAATCCAAAATCTGTTTGCGCAGCGCGTCGGCTTGACTCATGCGAACTCTCTCTTGACCACGATTTCTTCCATTTTAACGGAGGCTGCCCTGTGCGGCCTTGGCGTAGGCGTCGATCTGCCCCAGTGTGTAGGCCCGCATCTCCGCGCCGCTGCTGCTGGCCCGATACCAATCTGCTGTCCGCTGCAATGCCTGCTCCAAGGACAATGTCGGCTTCCAGCCCAGTCGCTCTGCGGCCTTGGTCCAATCCAGTTTCAACATTTGCGCTTCATGCGGATGCTCTGCTGCATCCATCTCCCAATGCGCACCGGCTCCCCAAGTGGCAGCCAGGTGCTCTATGATCCACTGCACTGGACGCGCATCATTGTATTCCGGGCCAAAGTTCCAAGCCTCGGCGCACTGCGGGCCTTGTTCCACAAGCTGCTCGGCCAGCATCAGATACCCGCGCAGCGGTTCCAACACATGCTGCCAGGGGCGCACAGCGCGTGGATTGCGGATGCGCACTGTCTCTCCGCGGGCAAAACCACGCATGATGTCGGGAATCAAGCGATCCTGCGCCCAGTCGCCGCCGCCGATTACATTGCCCGCGCGGGCAGAAGCCAGAGCCACGCCGTGCTGCGCATGGCGCTCTGGCGCAAAGAACGAACTGCGATAGGAGGCAACCACCAACTCCGCGCAGGCCTTGCTGCTGCTGTATGGATCATGCCCACCCAGGCGATCATTCTCCCGATAGGCCCAGAGCCATTCCTTGTTCTCGTAGCACTTGTCCGTGGTGATGATGACCACAGCGCGCACCGAATCGCAGCTACGCACGGCCTCCAGCAGATTGGCTGTGCCCAGCACGTTGGCTGCATAGGTGCCCACAGGATCGACATAGGAGGCACGCACCAAGGGCTGTGCAGCAAGATGAAAGACCACCTCCGGGCGGAAGGCCTGCAGCGAGGACCGTAGCGCATGCAGATCGCAGATGTTGCCCTCGACCGACTCCACGCCGCGCGCCACGCTGGCTGCAGCAAACAAGCTTGGTTCCGTTGGCGGAGCCAGAGCGAAGCCGCGCGTCACCGCGCCCAATTGCTCCAGCCATAGCGAGAGCCAACTGCCTTTGAAGCCAGTGTGTCCAGTCAGAAACACCTTGCGCTTTTGCCAGAACATGCGCTACCAAACCTTCCACGGCGCATGGCCGCTGGTCCAAAGCTGTTCCAGAAAATTGCGGTCGTGCACCGTATCCATCGGCTGCCAAAAGCCTCCATGCTGATAGGCCGCCACCTGCTTCTCGCGGGCCAGCGTCTCCAGCGGCTCCTGCTCCCAAACGGTCGTGTCGTCCTTGAGATGCTTTCCAATCTTCGGTGAGAGCACAAAGAAGCCGCCATTGACCCAGCGCGAATCGCCCTTGGGCTTTTCCACGAACGATCGAACCGCACCATCCGGCTCGATTTGCAGTGCGCCAAAACGCCCCTGCGGTTGTGTTGCGGCTGTGGTCACAAGACGTCCGTGCTGCTTATGAAAGGCAAGCTCGCGCGTGATGTCGATATTCGCCACGCCATCCCCGTAGGTCAGGCAGAAGCTTTCATCCTTTTCCACGTACGGCAAAATGCGCCGAATGCGTCCGCCGGTCATCGTGGACGCGCCTGTATCCACCAACGTGACGCGCCACGGCTCACAGTCGTGGCGATGATTTTCGATTTTGTTGTGCGCCAAATCGATGGTCACGTCCGCCGAGTACAAAAAGTAGTTGGCGAAATACTCCTTGATCATGTTGCCCTTGTAGCCCAGGCAAATGATGAAGTCGTTGATCCCATGTGCGGAGTAGATCTTCATGATGTGCCAAAGGATCGGGCGTCCGCCAATCTCCACCATCGGCTTGGGGCGCGCCACAGTCTCTTCACTCAAACGGCTGCCCAGTCCACCCGCCAAAATCACAGCCTTCATGCGTCACGATCCTCTTCTATTATTCCGATATGCACAAGACATCCCGCGTCTATGGACGCAAATATCTGCGGCAGCCTTCAGCTTATCTTAGCCTTCGGCAGAGTGTTGCCAGTCGGGAAGTTTCAGGCCCGCTCAATGGCCTGCGCCACGCGTAGAATCGTCGCCTCATCAAAGTGACGGCCCAGTACCTGCGCACCAATCGGCAGCCCGGCTTTGGAGTTGCCGCAGGGCACAGAAATGCCGCAGATTCCGGCCAGATTCGCTGTCACCGTGTAAATGTCCGCCAAGTACATGGCCAGCGGATCGTCCGTCTTCTCTCCCAAGCGAAAGGCGGGCGTGGGCGCGGTTGGCGTCAACAGCACATCGACTTCGCCGAAGGCCGTGAGGTAATCGCGCGTCAGCAGCGTGCGCACCTGCTGCGCTTTGCGATAGTAGGCATCGTAGTAGCCCGCGCTCAACACGTACGTGCCGAGCAGGATGCGGCGCTTCACCTCCGCTCCAAAACCACCGTCGCGCGTGCGCCGGTACATCGCGCCCAAAGAATCGGCCTGCGGCGTGCGATAACCGTAGCGAACGCCATCAAAGCGCGCCAGATTCGCGCTGGCCTCCGCAGTGGCCAACACATAATATGTGGGAATCGCATACTGCGTGTGCGGCAGGGATACAGGATGCACAGTGCATCCGGCCGCGCGCAGCTTGTCGAGCGTTGCCTCAATCGAAGCGCGCACTTCGTCATCCAAACCTTCGGCAAAGTACTCCTTGGGAATGCCGATGCGCAGGCCCTTCACCGGCTTGTCCAAGTCCGCCGTGTAATCCGGCACGGGAGCGTGGGCGCTGGTGGCATCCAGTGGATCGTGACCGGCCATCACGTTGAGCAGAATCGCTGCATCGCGGACAGTGTGCGTGAATGGGCCAACGCGGTCCAGCGAGGAGGCAAAAGCGATCAATCCATACCGTGAGACGCGACCATAGGTGGGCAACAGACCGACCACGCCGCAAAACGATGCAGGCTGGCGAATCGAGCCGCCAGTGTCCGTGCCCAGTGTGGCCACAGCCATGTCCGCAGCCACGGCTGCCGCAGATCCACCGCTGGAGCCGCCGGGAACGCGGTCGAGCGCGCGTGGATTGCGCACCGGCCCATACGCGGAGTTTTCATTCGACGATCCCATGGCGAACTCATCGCAGTTCAACTTACCCAGCAGCACGGCACCGGCTGCCTCCAGCCGCGCAACGGTCGTCGCGTCATAAGGTGGCAGATAGCCTTCCAAAATTTTGGAACCCGCCGTCGCCGGCGCTCCTTGCATGGTCAGCACGTCTTTGATGCCGATGGAGACGCCAGCCAGCGCTGGCAAGGTTTCCCCACGCGCAGCCATATCGTCGATGCGTGCTGCCTGGGCAAGGGCGCGCTCCTGGCTAAGAGCCAGCCAAGCGTTG
>DAHUZD010000356.1 GCA_027306745.1 Acidobacteriaceae bacterium | reverse complement strand
AGCGTATAGTTGCCGCGCCCGTCAAAGCTCTTCGAGCTGACGCCGCGGAAGTCGCGCACGCGCGGCAGAGCCGTGGAGATCAGCCGGTCCAGAAACTCGTACATCTTTTCGCCACGCAGCGTCACCA
Organism: Acidobacteriaceae bacterium; assembly: GCA_027306745.1. Lineage (GTDB taxonomy): Bacteria > Acidobacteriota > Terriglobia > Terriglobales > Acidobacteriaceae > JAJZCX01. The sequence continues at coordinate 1,571 of DAHUZD010000356.1, read as the reverse complement.
TGGCACCAATCGGCATACCCTCGCGCACCTTAAAGGCTGCAATCGACTTTTTGGACTTGGTCGTCACCGGCTTCTGTCCGGCGATCAGGGCCAGGTCTGCCACCAACGGATCAATGATCTTGTTGTTCTGCGTGGCTTCGCCCAATCCCATGTTGACGACGATCTTTTCCAGGCGTGGAACGGCCATCGTGTTATCGAGGCCCAGCTCCTTTTGCAGCGCTGGCTTGATCTCTTTGTGGTACTTTTCCTTCAATCGTGCTGCCATTGTGCTTCCTTCCTGTTCGCCCGTTCACCACGTTTTCGGAGTGGATGCGGGCCTTCGCCCTAAGTCCGTGTACCGTTGCGTGGCCGGGTAGCCGTTACTTCTGTTTGGTAGCGATCGGCTGGCCGCACTTGCGGCAGACGCGCACCTTGCTGTCGCCTTCGATCTGATAGCCCACACGCACCGGGCCGCAGCTATTGCAGACCAGCATCACGTTGGAGACCTGGATCGGATTCTCCTGATCGGTGACGCCGCCTGAGATGTTGCGCTGTGGATTGGGGCGCACGGTCTTCTTAACCACCATGACATGCTCCACCAGCAGACGGTTCTCCTTGGCTAAAACACGCAGCACGCGGCCACGCTTGCCCTTGTCCTTGCCTGCGATGACCTCCACCAGATCATTGCGACGAATATTCATACCCGGCATTGCCTCACTCACTCTCTTTGTTCGCTGCGCTTGAATGTTTACAGAACTTCCGGCGCCAGCGAAACAATCTTCAAAAACTTTTTCTCGCGCAACTCGCGCGCCACGGGACCAAATACGCGTGTGCCCACCGGCTCACCGGCGTCGTTGATCAGCACGGCGGCGTTCTGGTCGAAACGGATGTAGGTGCCATCACGGCGGCGATGCTCCTTGCGCGTGCGCACAATGACCGCCTTGACCACCTTGCCCTTTTTCACCTGACCGTCGGGCGAGGCTTCCTTGACGGCTGCCGTCACCACATCGCCCAAGCCGGCCTGGCTGCCGGTCGATCCGCCCAGTGGCAGGATCATGTGCAGTTTGCGCGCGCCGGAGTTGTCTGCAACCACCAGCATCGTTCTCATCTGTACGGCCATTGTCGTCTCCTGAATCCCCTCGCAGCCCTGGCTGCGGCTCTACGCTGCTCTCTGTCCGTGAACTAGCTGGCCGACTCTTCGGCCTGCGTCAGCGTCGAGCGGCGCACGATCTCTTCCAGTTGCCAGCGCTTCAGCTTGCTCAGCGGGCGTGTCTCGCGGATGCGCACCACATCGCCCAACCGGGCCGTGTTCTGCTCATCGTGGGCATAAAACTTTTTGCTGGAGCGGATGACGCGCTTGTAGCGCGGATGCGCCTTGCTCATCTGCACTTCCACCACGATGGTCTTCTGCATTTTGGTCGAAACTACTTGGCCGACCTTCTCATTGCGGTGCTGCTGCACTGCGGCTGCGTTGCCGGAATTGTTATTGGCGTCCGTCATTTCTTAGCGGCTTCCCTTCTTTGCGCCCAACGTCTTCTTGGCTCCCGCAGGCTTTTTGGCGGCAACAGGCTTGGCCTTGGCGCTGGCCGTAG